>JALFRH010000060.1 GCA_022785155.1 Spirochaetales bacterium | reverse complement strand
TATGCGCCAATCATTCCACATATGGATGATGTAATTAATGTAATGGATCACTCCAAGCCCTACGACGATGACCCAGGAGAGTATAAGTGCAGGGAGAAGGGTGATACTACATACAAGGTTTCTGTCCATCTTTCCAGTGAGAAAGGTTTTCCTGGAGATAATTTCCCTTCCCACACTGTTGTAGAAATAGTATTGGAAGGGGAGGAAATGGTATCTCTGGATGGCTCTGTCTTCAAGCTATCTCCTGGTAGATTCCTTGCTTACTCTGGAGACAGCGAGATCAAGAGAGGAATTATGTGGTCTACTCCTGTAGCCTTTAAAAGCGTTAGGTTTATTCTCTAGAAATATCCCAAAGGGTGGAATAAACATTGCTCTCCCTTATAGCCTCGTATTCATAGGCCAAAAAGGAGAGCATTTTATTTCTTATTTCTTTTCTGAGAGATAACGGGCAAGGAATTCCTTGGTTGGTAATTCTTTTTCATCTTCGTTGTTAGGACGTCCGCACTCCATTCAAGCTATCTCAAGTCTAGAAGCATCACTGATGGTATTGTTTCCTTTGTACAAAAATTGCCACTCCCTTTTGAGTTATGGAAGAGGGGAGTGGCAAGTAAGTAAGTGTTTTGTATTCTTTAAAGTATATCGTGCAGGGCGATATCGTAGACAATAATGGAGTTTGGCTCTATGCCTTCGATGTTCCTCTCTCCATAGAGCATCTCTGGAGGAATCCAGGTGCGTCCTGCCTGTCCGACCTTAAGGGCGACGATGGATGACTGCAATGCACTGTCAATTTCCATCAGCCTCAGCTCGGCATAATAGTCTGCATCGATTATCTCCAGGTCTTCCGTATCATAATCCAATACATACATATTGTAGTCCACTAGTACAGTATCGTACTGGGTAGGATGCTCTCCAAGAATATCGTCTTCATCAAGAATAAAGAGCTGTATACCGTTATCCAGTGTAACGACACCGTCATTCTTTCCATTCTTTTCCATGAAGGCTTTGGCTCTCTCTGAGTTTGTTTCACCCTTGGTCTCTATTTCTTTCAGATACTCTTCATTAAGGTATGAGATATAGTCGTTGATGGCTTTTTCCACTCCTTTGTCATCCAAGAGCCTTTCTGTATTTAATAGAGAATCCAAGCCTCCAAGAATAAATGGATCGGCAATGATATCGACTTCCCCATCAATAAGCTCTCTCATAATAGAGAAGGTATAAGCATAGGAGAAAGCTTCTTCCAAGTTGGATGGCTTATCCAGGTTCTTCAGTTCTGTTATGGAAAGAGGTCTCTCTCCCGGGGTAAATGTCTTTCCTTCGTAATAATACTCAAGGACATACTGGTCTATGGTCGACTGTATCTCTCTGCTGTCGACAAGTACTGGAACTGCTCCTAATGTGGCATCCAAGACACCACGGGCAAAATATTTTGCATTTAGAGAAATATTCTCGGCCTTTATATCGTCAAGAGTCTTTAGGCCATAGGCATAATTGAAGAGAGAGAAAAGGGAAGAAGAATCAACTGGGGCAAATTCAACTATCACCTCTTCTTCCACTGGGCTGACTTCCTCCATCGCTTCCTCTTCTTCAATGGTCTCTGAAGCCACTGGCGTAGGAGTCTCTTCCTTTTCTATTGTAGGTTCTTCTATAGGGGAAATAGGAGTGACCTCCATTTCACTCTCTGTGGTTGTTGTTTCTTCTTTTATAGGGGAAGACTCTTCCGTCTCTTCCTTTTCGTCCTCTGTCTTCACTTCCAAAGGAATATTTACTTCAACTTCAACGCCTGGAGTAGTTCCGACGAGCGTTATCTCTCCTCCAATTTCTGCCCTGGGTCTTTCTCCACCTGTTGCACATGAAAATAGAAATAGAGAAAACGATATTACCAATAATACCAAAAGTGATTTCTTCATCTTATCCCTCCAAAAGAATAAACAAATACCTTTACTTAAAGGTAACACCGGAGAGTGAATATTACATGTAGAAGTATAAGAGTTTTAAAAAAGAATGGGACAGCTTACTGTCCCATGGGAGTGAAACTCAGTTCTTCTTAAGAGCGTCTCTGATTTCTCTCAAGAGTGCTATATCCTCAGGCACCGGTGCTGGCTTTGCAGCCTCTTCTGCTGCCTTGGCCTTGGATTCTGCTTCAGCCTTTGCCTTTGCTTCAGCTTCCCTCTTGTCTTTAAGTCTGTTGGTAGCACGAATGATGACAAAGAGGATGAAAGCTGTAATGAGGAACTGAATGATGTTCTGGATGAGAGCTCCATATCTGATTGCAACTTCTCCAGCTGTATCTGTTGCAGGCTTGAGAATTATTCTCAACTCCTGGAAATCGATACTGCCGATGAGGAGACCTACAACCGGGTTGATGATGTCCTTTACGACTGACTGTACGATAGCTGTAAAGGCAGCACCTACAACCATACCTACTGCCATGTCAAGAACATTGCCGCGCATGATGAATTTCTTGAATTCAGCCATGAAACCTGTTTTCTTTTCTGCCATTTTTATTTTCCTTTACGGGGTGATTATAGCAGAAAAGCCATGTAGATAAATAGAAAATGGGGGACTTTGCCCCCATGAAAGAACTTTTTTCTCTCTTATTCCACGATAGACTTGAGGTTTACGCGGAAAATAAGAAGGGAATTAGGTGCAATTGAAGAAGAGCCGGTCTCACCATAGCCATAGTCAGGATGGATATAGATCATAGCTTCCTGTCCAACCTTCATGTTTGTCACGGCTTCTACAAAGCCAGGAATAAGGGACTGGAGGCTGAAGGTTACGTCAGTGCCACTATCATATTGGTTGCCATCCAACAGGAAGAGATCGTAGTCAACAACAACTGAATCTGTCGATACAGGGGTCTCTCCCAACTCTTCGCTTTCACTTACGATGATCATCTGGTTACCTGAAGGAAGGATGATGACGCCTTCAGTGGCCTTATTTCCTTCAAGGAAAGCCTCAGCTTCTTCCAAGTTTGTCTTTGCCAGTTCCGTCATATACTTTTCATATTCTTCATCAAGATATGAAGCATAAGCGTCGATGGCAGCTGTGATTTCATCTTCAGTCATCAACTGGTCCGGGTTTTCCCAGAGAGCGTCTGCTGCGCCTTCCATAAACTCTGGGGCGAGGATATCCAAGCCGTTGTAGTAGTAGAGCTGAATGGCATACATTACGCCGTAGGAATATGAGAACTTGTCAAGAAGTGACTCTGGAGCAGGGAGAAGAAGGATGTCTTCTTTGCTGAGCATAAGTCCTGCTCCCTCTGTCAGCCCTGCAGAATAGAAGGAAGTAGCGTATTCGTCTACAATTGTTGACATATCTTCTGTGCTGACAAGAGGCTCTGCTGAACCATCGAGCACATCTGAAATACCTCTAAGCCAGTATGCGCCGTTAAGGCTGATTCCCTGGGAAAGAAGCTTCTGTGTAATGACATATCCGTAAGCATAGTTGAAAGAAGAAATCATATCTGTCTTATCCACTGTACCGTAGTGGATTCTTTCTTCCTTGATTTCCTCGACAACTTCTGCAATCAATTCCTGATTGTTTTCCTGTTCGATAAGCTCTTTTGCTCCTGTAGCGAAAAGAGAAGAAACTGTGAAAATTACGAGCATGAGAAGAACTGCTGTAGTTTTGACTGTCTTCATTATCATCTCTCCTTTGTTTGATTTCTCAAAATACTCTAATCTTTCTTTTATATTGGAGCAATAAAAGTTTCATGAATTCAGTGAAGAATGGGTGTATTTTCCTTGTCGACGTATGTGATAGAATATAGGGATGAAAGGTATAATAGCAGGAACAGGAGTTGATGAAATCAAGGAAATAAGGGGGGAGTCCCACTTTATCGATACGGGATACGGCAGAGTGGAGTATTACATCTATCATGGGATTGTAATCATCCCACGCCATGGGAGAAACCACTCCCTGCCTCCCCATAGAATAAACTACCTTGGAAATATTGAAGCCTTCTCCCTCTTGGGAGTGGATGAAGTCATAGGGATATACTGCGTAGGTTCAATAAGAGATAAAGTTCCTATGGGAGGATATGGAATCCTCTCGGATTATATGGATTTCTCCGGTAGAAACATTACTTTCTTTAGCGACACTGTCAAGCACACAGAAGTATCCAATCCCTTTGACAGGGAACTCTCAAAAAGAATAAAGAAGGCTTTACCTGAAGGGGCGGAGGATATCGTCTATGTAACCACCAACGGCCCGAGATTCGAGACCAAGGCGGAAGTAAAGGCCTATGGCATACTTGGAGGCGATGTGGTGGGTATGACAGGTGGAAGCGAGATGACACTCCTAAGGGAGAAGAACATAAAGATGGGAGGCATAGTCTACTCCATCAACTGGTGCACTGGAGTAAAGGAAGACTTCCTTTTCTCCTCCGACGGCGATGTCCACTCTATGTCAAAAAGGACATTGAAAGCGGCTCTGGAGGCATTGGAAAATGGATAAGGAGCTGGAGAAGTATAGAAAGATGCACTCCGATATTTCCCTCTTATATAAAGAGTGCGGCAAAGAGTTGGAGACTCTCAAGGCCCAGAATAAGACAAAGACCATTTCCTTCAGGGAGGCTATGGGCAGAAGAGGCTTATATGCCAAGATTCTCTCTCTATATAAAGAGTATGGAATTGAGGAGAAGGGTGGGGTATAATAGTTGCAACAATGGAAATATTGTTTATCGATTAAAAAATATCTGTTGCGAATTGTTGCACTTTTTTCTTTTATGTTTACATTTCAAGTGTTATAACCATATTAGAAGTGGAGGATAAAAAATATGAAGAAAACTTTGGAAAACCAATCCAACCTTAAGAAAGGTGACGGTATTTTGATAGAGCCAGAGAATCATGGCGGCTTATATATAGTCATGGACTTCGATGAGATGGATCTCAAGTATCTCTATGAGTCTGATGAGCATCTTCAGCCTATTACTCACTTCAAGTACCATGTCTTTACTGAAAAAGAAGGGGACTATGATCTGATGGAAAAGCTTGAGAAATATATCAGGGGATATCAGGAGCTGTTGAAAAAGCGCGGATACGCTGACAGCGTCTCCTACTATTACTCTGAAGACACTGAAGACAAGATGTTCCATATGACTCCTCTTGATGATCTGACCATGGCTTCCTTCCCTGGAATGTGCTACTTCATTCTCAGACATGAAGAAATGGACAAGAATGATACTTTCGTCCATGTCATCTGGCATAAGAACGGAGACTACCATGTGGTGGTGAAGGCTATGGACGAAATCGATATCCCAAATATCGAGACAAAGACATTGGAGATGCCGGAGAATCTTGTCTCTTCATTAAGCGACAACGGAGACTTCCAGCTTGACGTTCCACATGACGGAGGAGATTGGATGGGCTTCTTCGATGATCTTTCTTCCTTTGCAAAAGAGACTGAGAAAACCCCTGGTGTGGTCATTGTTGCAAATGTAAAGGGTAGGAATAGATACTTCAAGCCTAGAAAGTCGTTTTCATAATAAAAACTATGCTATTGACCGAGAGGTGCAGATTCAACTATTCTAACATAGTTAATTAACAAACAAGGAGAATGACATGTCCAAAGCACATAGAGGAAGCGGCATTAGAGATCAGTTCAACAACGGAAGAGCAGAATGCCCTGTCTGCAAGAGAACAGCCATCAAGTGCCTTTATGAAAAGGAAATTGACGGAGCTAAGGTCAAGATCTGCAAAGAGTGCAACGCTAAGCTCTCAAAGTAACCTTTGAAAATTTATGTTCGGCAAGAAAAAAAATGCTATGCCGGAAGAGATGAGGATGCACTGCAGTGCACCCTCATTTTCTTTAAGGTTAGGAAAAACACTATCAGTCTGGTCCAAAGATGAATTGAAGAGTGTGAAAGCCTCCATTTCAGGAAAGATCATTGCCCTATATCCTGGAATCAACATGCTTTCAGATCCTCAATCTTGGGCCAAGCTTCTTTCAGACGCTTATTTCGTCGTTATTCTTTTTCCCTTTGATTATAAGCCTGTATCTCAATTGAAGAAGGCCTTGGAGAGAGTGATATACTCTCCTCTTCTAAAACACCTTGAGGGTGTTGCAATTGCAAAGACTGAAGAAGAGGCGGTCTCCTTGATAAAGACCATAAAGGAAGAAACACAGAGGGAAGTGGTGACCATCAACAATACAGAGGAAGAATAAAATGAAAAGCATGACAGGTTATGGATACGGTATATATAAAAGTGAAGCATATATACTGGAGATTGAGATCAAGAGTTACAATAATCGTTATCTCGATATCTCCCATAATATCAACTATCTCTTGTCCAGCTATGAGTCATATGTAGACGAGAAGATAAGAGCCATATGCTCAAGAGGACACTTGGATGTTTCGATAAGGCTCAAGTCTCTCTCAACCCCTACAGATCTTGTGCTGGATGAGAATCTATTGTCCCAGTACAAGAACTCCATAGAGCGTATATCCGCCCTTACTGGAGCTTCTCTTCCTGACGCCGGGTTCTACACTACGCTGGAAGGCGTGGTGTCAAACACACTCACCATTGGAAGCGAATACTACAAGGAAGGAGTGGACTATGCCCTCAGCTCTGCACTTAAAATGCTTGAAGAGAGCAAAATAAGAGAGGGGGAGGGGACAAAGAAGGACCTGGAGGCCTTAGGGGCAAAGTTCAGGGCGTCGCTGGATGTCATACTTGGAAAGAAGGATGAAATGGAAGCCTACTTCAAAAAGATTCTTCTTGATAAATATGAGGAGCTATTGGGAGAAAAGGGTAAGGACGACCCAAGGTTTCTCAGTGAAGTGGCTGCTCTCCTGGTCAAGTATTCTATAAACGAAGAGTGCTCAAGACTAAAGGTACATTTGGATGAGTATGACAAACTCCTTTCCTCCAAGGAAAACGTGGGAAAGAAATTGGACTTTTTGTGCCAGGAGATGAACAGGGAGATCAATACTACTGCCAGCAAGAGCCAAATGGTTGAGATAAACCTGGAAGTGGTTAAGATGAAAGATGCCCTTGAAGACATAAGGGAACAAGCGAGGAACATAGAATGAGAATAGCAATATCCAGTAAAAGCGGTTGTGGAAATACTACGGTTTCAACACTTCTTTCAGAGAAACTGGGATACCCTATGGTGAACTTCACCTTCCGCCAAATGGCCCAGGAGAGAGGTGTGGATTTCTGGACCTTCTGCAAAATGGCTGAGGATGATTATGAAATAGACAAGGAACTGGATAGACGCCAGGTCGAGATGGCCATGGAGAAGAAGGATTGCATCCTTGCGTCCCGCCTCGCCATATGGATGCTGGAAAAGGCTGACTTGAAGGTATATCTTACTGCAACGGCGGAAACCAGGGCCCAAAGAGTCTATAAGCGTGAAGGTGGCAGCCTTGAAGAGAGATATAAAGAGACTGTAAGACGTGATGAAAACGACACCAATCGTTATAAGACCATCTATGGCATAGACAACACCAAGCCTGAAAAAGTGGCGGATCTCATCATCGCTACAGACCAAAAGACTCCGGAGGAGATCGTTTCTTTGATAATTGAGGAAGTTAGGAAGAAAACTCTGTAGTATGGTTGTTGATTGAATTTATAGTTTTACATACAATAGAAAAGCTTATACGTAAGGATAAGGAGATTTGGCTTTGAATATTCCACTTGATAAACTTATCGACAATGAAACAAATGTATACGAGATGACTTGTGTGGCCATTAAGGAGGCCAACATCTATAGCGCAACAGATAAGAAGAAGGAAATCGAAAAGAATGGAGACAAGGTTGTTTCCGTTGTTCTTTCCCGTGCTCTTAATGGCGAAATAAAGTACGATCTTGAGAAGAAAGACCTCTGAAAACAGGGCTGTGGTCCTCTTTGGTCCCACAGCTGTAGGTAAGACGGCACTTACAGAGGAGTTGTTCTCCAAAGGTTTTGAAATAATAAATGCAGACAGTGTCCAGGTCTATAGATTCCTTGATATTGCTTCTGCCAAGCCTGAGAAAGAACTGGTGGAGAAGATTCCTCATCATTTAGTGGACATCAGATTCCCCTGGGAGCAATATAACTCGGGGGATTTCTGTAAAGATGCCGAAAGGCTTATAAAAGAAATAAACGAAAGGGGGAATATCCCCCTTATCACCGGTGGCACGGCCTACTATTTCAAGCAGCTTTTGTATGGGCCATCCTCAACGCCGGAGTCCAATCCAAAGACAAGGGAAGAGATACAGAGAACTATTGATGACATAGGTTTGGACAAAGCCTATGAAATGCTGATGTCTTTGGATATGGAGGCTGCAAAAAAAATCGACAAAAACGACAGATATCGTATTTCCAGGGCCTTGGAGGTAATAAAGGATACAGGGCGCCCCCTATCGTCTTTTCCTGTTTCAGATACCCTTAGAGAGGACATCGACTTTGTAATAATAGGTCTAAAGAGAGAAAAAAAGGAACTGGAGGATAGGATTCGAAAGAGAGTGGACAGAATGTTCGACTCCGGAGCCGTAAGGGAAATGAAGGCTCTTCTTTCCATGGGGGCAGATCTCTCTTGGCCAGGAATGCAGGGTATTGGGTACAGGGAGTGGTTCAATGCCCTGGAGAGTGGGGAAGTGAATATCTCAATCATCAAAGATATGATAATCCGCTCTTCCATCAAGTATGCCAAGCGTCAGATGACTTTCTTCTCTTCCTTTTCAGATACTCTTTGGTTTTCACCAAATGATATAGAGAAGATCAAAGAATACCTCAAAGAGAGAAATATCATCGTTTAAAATAGTCGCCTACATTTCTGCAGGCGATTCTCTTAAACTCCTTCCTCTATAAAAGGCGTATATTCAACATCCAATAGCTTGTAGTCTGTAATGGTGTTTTCAGTGCAGACCCACCAGCCTCTCTTATTCCATTCAAAGTCAAACTCCTGTGTCACTTCATACTTGAAGGTCCTGGCGTAGCCTTCCTTTTCACCATAGGTCTCCTCCACATCGTCATCGAAGGCAAATGGAGTATACCACTCGGTGGTGGCTATATAATGGTTCTCAGCTGTCTCTTCTATGCCAATTGGTATTACTCCATAGATCCAGTTGCCGTTTCTTACAGAAGGTTTACCTTCTTCAACCCAAACCTTTGCGTTTGTAATGGTGTCTACATACTCATAGGCCTTACGTGTAGCTGAAGAGACATATAGGTTAACCACTTCGCTTAGCTGGGCCACATCCCCCTTGAAGCCTTCATCAAGATCCGTAGGGTTGATCTGGTTCTGACACTCATACATATGCTCTATGATCTCCACCTGGTCCATATCCCTTGTTACAGGTGGCCTCCATGTCTGATAGAGCCAGTTTCCAACAAAGTAGATTACGAAGGCCGCTATAATTGTAGAAATGGCTATTACAGCTCCCTTTTCATACCAGAACTTACGGGTTTTTGCCTTTCTGCATTTCTCCTTCCATAGCTTCTGGAACTCTTTGTTGTTTTCTGTCTCATTTGCCTTCTCTTCTTTCTCTTCCTCTGTCCTATCACCAAGATTCCATTCCAAAGCCCCAGTTTCATCAATAAACCAAGACAAATTCTTCTCCGGTCCATTATTGCCGCTTATTTTCCTCTGGTTCTTTTCCTTCATGTTCAATGAAGAAGTAATGAAGGAGGAAGTCTTTTCATCAAGGGAAGTGGAGTAGTATTCAAGAGGAATCTCGTTGTATCCACTCCTTCTTACCTCCATATCCTGATATGGGAAACGACCTGTGGCTGCATAGTACAATAGCTCTGCCATCTCCAGGTTCAGTGTATATCCCTTTTCAGTGTCCTTTTTCAAAAGGATGCTGCAGGAGGCATCCATATCGGAACGATTAAGGGAAACAGCCAGAATGGAGGCTGCGTCTTCAGGCAGCAGGAGAATATCTTTCTTGTCTTTGATGTATATTCTATAGAGAGGGAAGACTCCTGTAGAGAGGTCGGCGAACTTCTTTCCTCCCTTCATGATGCCCAAGGATATCTTCCTTACCAAATCAAGGGCGTTCTTTCTATTTGTGGTGGATAGTGTCCAGACATTCTCCAGGCTGCATTTATCAAGAAGAAGATACTGCCCCATGGTGTCCTTTGTTATTCCATTCCATGGAAAGGGGAGGATATCAGAGTCGGTGACGAGAATGCAGTCTTCCCTTTCTTTCTGCATAAGGTGCATGGGAATATCGAACTTGTCAGGGCCGAAGCGGAGAGCTGTCATCTCAGTGTCGCCTACAGTCTTATATGTAATATCTATCAAAGTTCTCCTCCTTTGATTAAGAGAGAGTGGGCGGTGGTTTCATCCCTGTTGTCTGAAACACTGGTCCATCCGCCGGGAATGATTCTTTCCAAAGCGTCCAGAATACCTGAGCCACAAAGGGAAATATAATGCTTATTCGCCTTGTCGAGAATCTCTTTTCCCTCTTTCAGGGCTATCTTTGCATTTTCCCTCCACATCTCGCACTCTTCCTTTTTAGGACATTTTGGTGAAAGATTCGTGGAGACAATGAAGAGAGTGGATGGTGTATTATAGGGGGAGAGAAAGGAAGCGAGTCTTTTTGACTCTTGGGCAGACTTAATATCACAATAAAGAATAGCCCAGGGCTTGTTTTCCATATACTTCTCCACGTAGGGGATAAGCTCCTCCGGTCCTGGCTCTTCCTCGGCATACATCTCTTTTATCTCAGCTCCCAAGTGGAACATGGAGGAGCCTGGAAGTAGTTCCCCCTCAAAGAAGAATCCCTTTTCGCCATATATCCTACCGGAGTGAAGGGGAGAGAGGATTATGACTCTCTCTTTATTTTTGGTATAAGAAAAACCTTCTCTTAGAAGGGAGGATATATGAGATAAGCCGGCGTGGGGGAGGATCAAAGCCTTTGCTTCTTTTTCCGATATGCCGTCTCCCAGTAGTAGGGATAGTTCATCCTTATTTTCAGGATAGAATATTCCTTCATGATATCTCATTTTCATTTCCCAGTATCCTCCTTACTCTCTCTTCGTCCTCTACTGCATTAAGGTTCTTCTCTTGGGTTGGGAGGACAAGACCTGTCTTTCCTCCCTTTACTCTTCTAAGGTACTTGACCTGAGTATAGTACAGATCGGCCTTGCCGTTTTTCCTTGCCTTGGAATAGTGGATGGCAAGGCTTGCCCCGTCCAAAAGCACAGGAAGAGGAACAGTCCTGTCTTTCTGGGCTTTAATGATTATATATCCACCGCTGAAGTCCCTGGTGTGCATCCAGATATCTGAGCCTCTTGTATAGGAACGGAGTATCTCATCGTTTTCCTTTGCGTTTCTTCCAATGATTATATCCCAGCCATTGCTCTTGACCCAGACACCAGGGCGACCCTCCTTGATCTTTGGGTTCTCCTGGCTCTTTCCTTCAACTTCCTTTCTCAGTTTCTCCAAAGGAGTATCGGGG
>JALFRH010000044.1 GCA_022785155.1 Spirochaetales bacterium | reverse complement strand
ACCCGATGGTATTCTCCATGGTCTTCAATAGCTTGACTTCCTCCCCGCTGTAAAGAGAAGAAAGAGTCTTATCCAATGTCAGAGTATCTTCTGTCTCGAACAACACTCCATTGTCCAGGAGAATATCTTTTCCCTCAAGGTAATCCTCATACAAAACGGATGAGGTGATATGGGCCATGGATAGAAGCCAAACAGAGCTTACATCTTTTATTCCTGCTTCAACTGCATTGGAAGCGAAGGCTGAGAAGAGAGGAGGGTAATGGAAAGAGGATGGTGGATCTATGACAGCAGAGTACAAAGATACGTCTCTGACAAATGCAGATTCGACTTTGTCCTTGAAACCATCGCTATAACTTCTTTCCGGCTCAATAAGCACCGGCTTATGGGAAAAGAGGGTGAAAAGAACTCTTCTCTTTAGATTGGTCTCAATTCTGCCATACTCTTCACCTTCATAGATAAATGTATATACATGGTGGCCGCTACTTGTCTTATAGACTCCATCGTTACCGGAACCAAGGTATATTCCATCTTCCAAGACACCGGAACCTACAATAGGTTCATTGAAAGTAATATATGATGTATCAGAAGCCAGTCCTGGCAATACAAAGACAAAGAAAGAGATCAAAAGGACTACAAGGGCCCAGAAGATCAAAATATAAACTCCGGGTCTGATGCCATGAAAAGGCTTAAGTTTCACCGGTTCCACTTCAGGTAGCTGTTGTTTTCTTAGCATAAGACTAAATTAAACATACCAAAGTCTCTTGTCAATTGAACTTCTGTGTTGTAAGTTTTCTTCATGGATAAATTTCTAACTTGGATTGAGAACGCCACAGAGCGTTCTTTGACCAAAAGAAAAGCCAAAAGGGCTTATAACAAAGCAAAGAAACGAACATTTTTCTCAGAAACCCTGGAGTGGATTGATGCTCTTGTATTCGGAGTATTCTGGGTAATTATATTCAATCAGTTTTTATTCCAACTCTTTTTGATTCCTTCCCCTTCCATGGTGGACACCCTCCTTATTGGGGATAGGGTGGTGGTATTCAAGGACCAATATGGAGTTGAAGTATATCCTGCCGGGCCTAAGTTATCTGAAGAAAACAGAAGGGTCCAGAGGGATGACATCATTACATTCTACAACCCTGAATATATATCCAAGGGGCCTGTCTTCGATATTCTCTCCCAAGCGATCTACATGGGAACTCTCTCCCTTGTAAACATCGATAAGAACGAAGACGGCACACCTGCCGAGAGACTCTATGTAAAGAGGGCCGCAGGATTAAGTGGAGACAACATATATTTCAATAACGGCAATGTTTATATAAAGGCAGCCGGAACCGGTGAGTGGGTGGATGAGAATACATTCAGAGAAGAAAACCTCCTTTCTTCAGGCCCCAATAGAAGCGTTGACCAGAGCCTCTATCCTGGGCTTAAGGCCTATGCCAGGATAACAGCCTTCAACGAAGAGGGAATCTCTGTATCTTCTGAACTCATTGATGACTTCAAGAAAATCCAGGATAGTGATTACAGCTACATCTTCGACTACTATGAATACTCCAGGGAGTACCAAAGTGCCAAGGCGGCCATAGCACCGGATTCCCTTTCTCTCAGATCTGCTCTTGCTGTATATAGAACCGGAATATATGTACCTGAGGGATATGTGCTTCCTCTAGGAGACAATAGGGACAATTCCCAGGATGGAAGATACTTCGGTCCTGTTCCAGAGACAAAGGTAAACGGTAGGGTCGTGGCAAGATTCTGGCCACTAGGAAGAATCGGGATCTTTAGTGAAGGCTAATATGGTTGGTTTTGATTCTTCTCTTCCTGTTTCTCTTTATATTCACATTCCTTTCTGTAAGAGAAAGTGTGATTATTGTGCCTTCTATTCCACTGTTCCAAATAAGGGTGACATAGATAGATTCTTTGATCTTCTATTAATGGAACTGGAAGCAATAAAGAAAGAAATCAAAGTCCCTTTCCTTTCGGTATTCATCGGTGGAGGAAACCCAGGAATACTGGGTTTTGAAAGAATAAAGAGGCTTCTTGAGTCTGCAGAAGAATATGGAAGGCCACAGGAAGTCACCATTGAGTGCAACCCTGAAAACCTGAATGAAGATATTCTGTCCCTTACAGGTCTTTTGGATAGGG
>JALFRH010000075.1 GCA_022785155.1 Spirochaetales bacterium | reverse complement strand
CTTGTCTTTAAGGGTGTCATTGTAATACATTCCAATCCCCTTCAGCTTTTTATATGAGTGTTACACAAAAAATGAGCCATCAGCGTTAGTATTCCACACAACTGATGACTCCTTATGTAAATGGCATAAGAGCATGCTCTTACGCCATACAAAATCCCTTAGTCCAGTTTATACTGCTTTGCAACGACAAATCTCTTTATTTTCTTGGTACTTGTCATTTCAAGAGGTTCTTTTGCAACAGTGACCATAGAAATCTTCTTATATGCCTGGAGGTTCTTGTTTACATCGGAAATGATACCCTCCATCTTCTTCTGGATCTCATCATCCTTCATTGTTTCCCTTACATTCTTTGATGGATAGATGATGGCTCTGATGCCTTCAGCCTTCAATGCCTTGTCCTTTACATAGCCGATGATACAGATCTGCTCGATATCATCATAGAGCTGGAACTTGTCTTCGATTTCTTCTGGGAAGACGTTCTTTCCTCCATCAGTTACGATGATTGACTTGGCTCTACCTGTAAGATAGAGGTAGCCTTCGCTGTCGATATGACCAACATCTCCAGTATTGATCCATCCATCTTTATCGAGGATTTCATCTGTAGCTTCCTGGTTTTTGTAGTAGCCCTTCATGACCTGAGGTCCCTTGATATAGATGACGCCATTACCTTCGCTGTCGGCATCTACAATCTTAGCCTCTGTCAGAGCTACATTCTTACCTACACTTTCAACCTTGAAGGCGTAGATCGGGTTAAGGTGAGTAATAGGGCTTGTTTCTGTAAGACCATAGCCCTGGACAAAGTCCAGACCAAGTTCATTGAAGCCCTGGAAAGTGGATGAAGGAAGTGGTCCGCCTCCACAGATACAGATTCTACAGTTTTCAAGGGAGAGATTCTTCAACAGGAAACCGAACATCTTCTTTCCGACTTTGAGACCGAAAGCCTTCTTCAAGAAGCCGCTGATTCCCATTAGGAATCTGATAAGCCCATAAACGACGACACCCTTCTTCCTTACACCTGCCAATAAGCCTGCATACAGCTTATTGAAGATCATAGGAACACCAAGGAACATGGTGACCTTGGCTTCCTTCAGTTCCTTAAGCATCTGTGAGACTACAAGCTTCTTTCCAAATACTACTGAAGCTCCGCTGCCCAAGCCTTCCATAAATACAGCAAGCATTGTGTATGCGTGGTGGATAGGAAGAATTGCATAGAATACATCTGTCGGATATATATTCATGTTTGCCTGGCTGATGAAGATATCGGATACGATATTCTTATTTGTAAGCATGACGCCCTTTGGTGTTCCTGTAGTACCGCTGGTAAAGAGAATAGCCGCCACATCATCCTCTGTCATCACGTGGCCATCTCTATATGGAGCTGAAAGAGTCATTATGGATGGATAGGTTCCATTTTCTTCCAAGGATGCATATCCCAGCATAGGAAGTGACCCGGCGACCTTCTTCATTCTGTCGTTGTCTGCAACAAGAACAACACTGTCGCTGAATTTGGCGAACTTGATGAAGTCTTCGTCATGGAGGGAAGAATCCAAAGGAACAACAGTACAGCCGGCGTATTGTACTGCAATATATGTAACAGCCCAGGCAACGCTGTTCTTTCCACTTACAATGATCTTATCACCCTTCTTGACTCCAAGGGACAGGAACCAGGAAGAGACTTCCTTAACCTTCTCTTCAGCTTCCTTGTATGTAAGGGCAATCTCCTTTGGAGAATATTCCTTCCAACAAGTATTATCAGGGTATCTCATTGTGTTGATATGAAAGAGCTCCTTGATTGTAGGCCACTCTCCATTGAACTCTTTTCCTCTATAAGTATCGAATTGATTCCATGGTGTAAAATTATCTTTTGTTTTCATTTTGTCCTCTTATTTGACATTTTGCCAAATATTTGTCAGTTTTGCCATCAGTAAAAATGACTGATGACTAGAGATTTGCTTCAAAAACCATAGATAGCTATAACTAGATGACAAAAACAGGGTACCCGAAGGTACCCCAAATTGAGATTTTGTACTCTTAGTCTTCCTTATACTTTCTTACGACTTCAAATCTCTTTACTTTCTTAGTACTTGTCATAGGAAGAGGCTCATCGACGACTGTGACCATGGTGATCTTCTTATAGGACTGAAGATCCTTGTTCACTTCCTCCACAATCTCTTCCATATGCTTTGAAGCTTCTTCAAGAGTGTGTTCCTTAAGATAAGCTTCTGTCGGATAGATCACCATCCTGATTCCTTCGCTCTTGAGTTCCTTATTGATGATGTAAGGAATGATACAGCACTGCTCAATCTCGTTGAAAAGCTGGAACTTGTCTTCGATCTCTTCAGGGAATACATTCTTTCCGCCTTCTGTTACGATGATTGACTTGGCTCTACCTGTAAGGTACAAGAAGCCGTTCTCTCCAATGTGTCCTACGTCTCCTGTGTTGAGCCAGCCGTCGGATGAGAGAACCTCCTCTGTTGCCTCAGGGTTCTTATAGTATCCCTTCATGACCTGAGGGCCACGTACATAGATGACACCGTTGCCGTCTTCATCCGGGTTGACTATCTTCTCCTCTACACCTGGGATTGGAATACCCACAGACTCTTCGATATATACCTCAATAGGGTTGATGTTGATGATAGGGCTTGTTTCAGTGAGGCCATATCCCTGGACAAAGTCTATGCCAAGCTGGTTGAACTGCTTGAAGGTTGAAGCAGGAAGCGGACCGCCTCCACAGATACAGAGACGCATATTATTCAAGCTGATCTTTTCAAGAAGCATCTTTCCGAAGATCTTCTTACCAAGATTTACATGGAAAACCTTCTTGAAAAAGCCTGAGAAGCCCATAAGGAAGTGGATCAGACCTTCCTTGAAGGCACCCTGCTTGTGGACGCCAGCCATAAGACCTGCCAATAGCTTATTGAAGAGCATAGGAACAGCCAAAAGCATTGTAACCTTACCCTCTTTGAGCTCCTTAAGCATAATCGGTGTTACAAGGCGCTTGCCAAAGACGGCGCTTGCTCCACTGACCACAGTCTCCAAAAGCACAGCTGTCATTGTGTATGCATGATGGATAGGAAGTATTACGTAGAAAACGTCGGTG
>JALFRH010000064.1 GCA_022785155.1 Spirochaetales bacterium | reverse complement strand
TGTGGCTTTCACATCACAGATGGAAAAGGATTTTGCCCCAAGTGCGGCGCCCAGACAAGGGTTGTCAGGAAATAAAGAAGGAAAGGGCGGAAATAATATCAGGAAAAACATAATCCGACAGCGTCTTCATCTCCTTTCTTTCCCCCCTTTCGTCTATGCCTACTATAGTTCCCACGCCGGCTTTCCTTGCCATCTTCAGATCTTTCGGGTTGTCTGAAAAGAGCATCATATCCTTCTCTTGGATTTTCGAGAACAAAGAATAATCCTTGATTGTCTTTGGGCTTGGCTTTGTATGAAGAGAAGAATCGTCTACTACGAAAGAGAAGTATTGCCTACCGAAAGCAGAAAGAAAGATATCCAGGGATTCCTTTGTGTCATTGGTGAAAACAGCAAGGCTGACGCCGTTTTCGTTCATATATCCAAGGATTCTTTTTAGTGGGCCGAAATCATATTTCTCAAGCTCTTCTTTATATCCATATCTGCACCTATGTTTGATCTTAAGAAAGGACACTGCGCTTTTTATTGGATTCAGATGGTACTTGAAAGTGACTTTCACCAAGGAGAAGAAAGAGGAAAAATAGTTTTTCTTTATAAATAGGCCTTTGGCATTTATGGAGCCGTCTTCCTGAAAACCGATGATCTTCAGAAATTCCTTTATGCATTCTTCTTTTTTCTCTTTCTCGAGCTTTGTCAGAGGCATCTCGGTATCAAGAAAGTTTATTATGGGGTTCCTCCATATGGAGTATGGAAAAAGGGTACCGTCTTTATCAAAGATAATTGCTTTGGCCTTCATACAAAAAGGATAAAATAATAAAATACAAATAACCACAGAAAATAGCAGAAGTCCATATAACAAAGAGAAGAAATCTTGTAGTCGGTTAAAGAAATTCCTTTGTTTTTTTATTCGCCTATATGTGCTACCCTCATAGGGATGGTACATATAGAAACAAAAGCATATGGAAAGGTAAATATAGGCTTGAAAGTCGGAGGAAAAAGGGAGGATGGATACCATGACATCGATTCCTATTTTCTCCTTATTCCTTTCTTTGACGAGTTGTCTTTCTCCCTCGAGGATGGAAAGTATAGTGTCGACATAGAGGGAAACCAAGGATACCTTGCGGAAGGTAAGACTGACATTATGGAAAAGGCTGCAGGGATATACAGCGAGGCCACAGGCTTGGAATTCTCCCTTAGTATAGGAATAAAAAAACATATCCCTGATAAAGCAGGTCTTGGTGGAGGAAGTTCCGATGCCGCCTCGGTGCTTTTGTTTCTCAATGGCCTGTTTAAAGCTTTGGATGAAAAGTCTCTGTTGGAGTTGTCTTCAAAAGTAGGGGCCGACGTTCCATTTTTTGTTTCAAAGGCGAAACTGGCCAGAGTCAAGGGTATAGGGGATATTATCCAACCTATTGAGTACTCCCTACCTTATAAATATATATCTCTTTTCAGAGCCCCTGGAAGCGGAGTATCTACAAAAGAAGCCTATGACAGGCTTGATATGAGGGATATTGGGTATTCTCCTCTTCCTTCCCTTTCTTTCCCTTTGAAAAGGGAAGATTTTCAAAATGACTTCGAGCTTTTGGAAGGAAGGGGAATGCTGGAAAAGATAAAAGGCCTTATGGATTCTGATGATTACGCCTCCCTCAGTGGAAGCGGCAGCGTATGGTTTCTTTTGTCTGAAAGGAAGATTTCTTCAGATATAGAGGAATTTATAGGTTCAAAAGAAATAAATGTAATGGACTAGAGCTGAGATTTCTGTTAGTCTCATTCTCGTCTTAGGGCCGTAGCCCAACGGTTAAGGCAGGAGATTTTGATTCTTCATATTGCAGTTCGATTCTGCACGGCCCTGGATTATTTCCTTTCAACACCTTTACTTTTCTTCTCTCTCAATGTAACATTTCAAAGGCGCCTTGTGGCGATGAATGGTAACGGGATCAAAAACCCGTGAGAGTTAAGGAGAACAAAAATGGCAGACGAAAAGGTACTATCAGCTCAGATAAGAACTGAAGACTTTGGTTCAGCTGGTTCAAGAAGAGTCGTAAGAAGCGGCAGAATCCCAGCAGTAGTCTACGGAAAGAAGGGTGTAGAACCACTCTTTGTCACACTTGATGCAAAAGAATTCAGAATGAAGAGAAATGAGTTTACAGAAACAACACTCATCACTCTCAAGGTTTCTGATGGTGAAGAAAGAAAGGTCTTCGTAAAGGACGTTCAGGAAAACCTCTTGAAGAACTGTATCCAGCATGTCGACTTCTTCGAGGTCACATTCGGCCAGCTCTTGAGAACAAAGGTCAGAGTCGAACTTACAGGTACTCCAAATGGTGTAAGAGACGGTGGTGTATTGGAGCAGGTTGTGCATGAAGTTGAAATCGAGTGTTTCCCAAGACACCTCCCGGAATCCATCGTTGCAGATATTTCTTCTCTCGGCTTGAACGAAGCATTCAGAGTCAAGGACTTGGTTGTTGCAGACGTCATCAAGCTTCTTGATGATCCTGACATGGCTATTGCTTCCGTCAAGATGGTTAAGGAAGATGTTCCTGCTACAGAAGAGACAGCAACAGCAGATGCAACAACAGATGCATCTACACCGACAGCATAAGACAAACATGTTTGTATTTGGTCTTGGTAATCCTGGACCGGAATATGATGGAACACGACACAATGTCGGTTTCATGACTGTCGAAAAGATGGCAGCGCAGAAAGGGGTGACTCTTAAAAAGCGCTGCCTTCGCTCTTTTAAGAGCGCAAAGATCAATGACGGCAATGATATTCTGGTAGAGCCTCTCACATATATGAATGCCTCCGGTGACGTCATTCCCTCCCTTCTCAAGGAGGGTGACAAGCTTGTGGTCATTTGCGATCAGATGGATCTCCCTCCTGGAAGGCTTAGGATTCGCCTTAAAGGCGGCAGTGCAGGCCACAATGGATTGAAATCCATCATTGATCATTGGGGGGAAGACTTCATCCACGTATATATTGGTGTAGGTCATCCGGAGGAAGGTGTTTCAGTCCCAGACCATGTCCTATCACGATTCTCTCCTTCCGATGCTTCTCTTGTGGATAAAGCCACAGATATGGCTGCAGAAGCTGTTTTGGATCTACTAGAAGGAAAGCCAGTAAATGAAATCCTCCAAAAGGCCAACTCCTTTCACCCTTAATCTCCCTCCTGATGATAGATTTGTAATTGCTTTCTCCGGTGGCATCGATTCCCTTGCCCTTATATCCTTCATGTCTGAAGAAGAGAGAAATAGATCTGCTGCAGTATATGTGGATCACTCTCTCAGAAAGAGGGAAGAGCTGGATGAGGAGATAAAGCTGAATAGGAAAAATGCAAGAAAGCTTGGAGTCCCTTTATATATAATCCGTCTCGGAGAAGGGGAGGTGGAAAGATATGCCCTTGAAAAAGACTGTGGTATAGAGGCTGCTGCAAGAAGCCTCAGATACTCCGCCTTGGAGAGATTTAGGGAAGAAAAGGGCTACAATTGGATTTTGACTGCCCATCATCTTAATGATCAGACAGAGACCCTGATCATGAGAATGATGTCTTCCTCTCCTTTTTGGAGCTACGGTGGAATCAGGGAGATGGAGGGGCATATACGTCGTCCTCTTTTGTCCCTTGATAAAAGCCAAATAAAAAAGAAAGTAAGAGAATCAGGCCTCAAATGGTCTGAAGACTCCACAAATAATGATGAAAACTATAGGAGAAATTGGATAAGGAAGAATATTCTTCCTTCAATTACCAAGAAACAGAAATTACTGATCTCCTCCATAGCTTCAAATGTTGCATCCTTACCCTCAAGAAGTGTCGATGTCACCTATTATGGCTTTTATAGGGTGACAATAAATTCCCAATCCCTTCTTTCATCCTATCCATGGGATAGGGAAAAGGCTATTTTCTCAGCTCTTAATAGACTGGGAAACAAGAAGAGGATAAAGAGGAGCCTTATCAGTGAAGTATTGAAGGGAGCGGAGAGAAAGAATGGAAGGACAGAGCTCGGGGATATTGTAATCAGGTACTTCGTGGATAGAATTGAATTCTTTTCCATTCCTTCTTCCTTTATTGCCCCATACAGGGGAGATGATACTCATCTTCCCCTTGGATTGAAGGTTTCGTCTTCATCTTCTGATCCTCTTGCCCTACGGATTCCAGTCTCTGCACTGAAGACTGCTGTATTCAGAAAAGCTGATGCTAATGATGAAATTGAACTCAAGGATGGAATGAGGAGAATAAGCTCCTTATTGAAGGATCATCACATACCCTATGCCATTGTTTTGGAGAACAGTGGAATTGTGGAAGCTGTTTTCCTTTCATTTCTGGGTGGTCGTGATAGATTATCCTCAAAACTCTTAGGTAAAGACGGAATTATTGTCTCTGTAATTCAATGATATAACGAAAAATAAGTGTAAATTTAGGTGGATAATACGAAAAAAAGAATTTATCCTAATAAAAATGGGTATTTATGTATTTTATAGTACTTTTACCGATAATCCAATTCCAGAGGTTAGCTAATGAGTAGTAAGAAGGTTAAGCTTAAATCTGTCGAACGAAACACAAGAAAAAACACGAGAAGTTCAAGGAATAACCCTGTAAAACCCGTCAAGAAACAAAACCAAGCCGTCAACAAAACAGATGACATTGATTTTGATGAATTCAACAGGAAAAGAATCGAGGAAGCCAGAAAGGCAAACGTAATCGTTCTGTCAGAAATAAAGAAATCTTTGGAAGAGAAAAAGGAACCGGAACCTAAGAAAACCTTTAAGGATCCTTTGTGGTACATAGGAACGGGAGTTCTCTGGCTTTTTGATACACTTAGAGGAAGAACAGAAAAACAAGAGGATAATATCCCAGAGCCAGAACCAGTGGCTGAGCCAGAACCAGTCATTGAGCCAGAGCCCGTAGTTGAACCAGAACCAGTAGCTGAGCCAGAACCAGTGGTTGAACCTGAGCCAGTAGCTGAGCCGGAGCCAGTAGTTGAGCCGGAACCTGTAGCTGAGCCGGAACCAGTGGTTGAACCAGAACCGATTGCTGAGCCGGAGCCAGTGGCTGAGCCGGAGTCAGTGGCTGAGCCAGAGTCAGTAGTTGAGCCGGAACTTGCTGCAGAATCCGAAATTGAGCAGGAAGAATCGGATGATGATACTGAAAATGATGATTCTGATGAAGAAGACGATGGAGATGGCTTTGTTGTCATACAAGGCAATGAGGAAAATAAGAAGAGAGGATTCTCAGTGGCATATCTTTCAA
>JALFRH010000162.1 GCA_022785155.1 Spirochaetales bacterium | reverse complement strand
GAGCAGTAGGAGCAGCCGAATGCACACTGCATTACTGCGTCCAGTGTCCTAAGCTTGCAGCATCTGGTCTTTTCACCATCCACAGGACAGGGACAGCGGGAAAGAACCAGCTTCTGGTCCTCTGTAAGGGCCTTAATCTTGGGGTTCTTCCTTATTTCCGGGTGGAAATCAGAGTAATCGGTTTCGCTTTCTCTGAGGGCGTTCATATATTTTCTCAATGCCTTAATGTATCTCTCTCCCTCCCTGCCGTCTTTGTTTCCGCTCTCTTTTTTGTATTGGAGGGAGAAGCTTTTCTCCTTCCATTGCACAAGATCGGCTTCTTCCTTTACAGCTTCAAGCTTCTGGCTTTGTGTGAAATGGATGGAAGAGAAAAGGGATGAGAGGGAGTTTCTCACATCAAGGGGCAATGAAGAAAAGATATCGAGAAATGCATTCATGCTCCAAGTGTAGCTTTTCTTTTCTTTCAGGGGAATATATCCTTTCAATATGAGCGAAAGTGCAAGAGATCAGGCCAGGGCTCTTCCAGAGAATCCTGGATGTTACCTAATGAAAGACGCCTCGTATGTGGTTATATATGTGGGAAAGGCAAAGAACCTTAAAAGAAGGGTCAACTCATACTTCCTGCCCAATAGGAACGCCAAGACTGCGGCTTTGGTGGAGAAGATCGTAACAATAGACTATGTAATAACAGGAAACGAGTATGAGGCCCTTGTTTTGGAGAACAACCTCATAAAAAAATATAATCCCCACTACAATATCCTTCTTAAGGATGGAAAGAGTTATCCTCTGATAAGGATAACCAATGAAGACTTTCCCAGAGTCTTCAAGACAAGACGGGTGATAAAAGACGGCAGCTTGTACTTCGGTCCCTATCCTGACGGCAAGAGACTTGATATGTACCTCGATACCGTAGAGGATACTTATCCTCTGCGTCTCTGCCAGGGGGCCCTGAAGAAAAGGCCCACTCCTTGCCTTTATTACCATATGAAGAAATGCTCAGGGCCCTGCATCGGCGCCATAAATAAGGAAGAATACGGGGAGTATATAAAGGAAGTCAGGGACTTTCTTTCTGGAGACGACTCCTCTCTTTCAAGGAAAGTGAAGAAAGAGATGCTGGATGCCTCAAAGAAGCTTGATTTCGAGACGGCTGCAAAAAAGCGTGATCTATTGGAGGCCCTTTCGGTTATGCAGAGTAACCAAGGGGTGGATGACATGGACCGCAGCGAAGACAGCAGGGATTATGCAGCCATAGAAATGAGGGCATATCTCTGTACAGTCTCCATTATGCAGTTCAGGAATGGCCGCCTTATAGGTAAGGCCATGTATAGGGCCGAGTGCCTTGGAGATGAAACGGAGACTCTCCTCTCTTTCTTGATCCAATACTACAGCGACGGCGATACTCTTCCCCATGAACTCTATGTTTCCCATGATATAGATGCACTCTTGTTGTCCAAGTTCTTTAAAGAAGAACTGGGGAAACCTCTTTCCGTGGAGATACCTAAGGATGGAAAACACTTCAGGATACTGAGATTGGCGGGAGAGAATGCTTCAAGGGATGTGGAGAAGAGACTAAAGAGCGTCGACAACACCCCTGCACTGGAGAGACTTAAGGAAATAACGAATATCGAAACCCTTCCATTACTTATCGAGGGCTTCGATATAGCCCAGCTTTCAGGAAAATATACTGTGGCTTCCCTCATAGTATTCCGGGATGGAAACCCTTCCAACAAAGAGTACAGGCACTTTTCCATGAAGACGCTGGGGGAGAATGAAATCAACGACTTCCAGTCTATCCATGAGGCTGTGTACAGAAGATATAGAAGGCAAAGGGACGAGAAGGCCCAGCTACCTGACCTCTTGATGGTGGACGGTGGCATAGGGCAGGTGAATGCAGCCATTGCAGCCTTGGATGAACTGGGTCTTTCCTTTCCTGTAGTGGGGCTAGCCGAAAAACACGAAGAAATAGTCTTTCCTGACAACACATCCCTTTTATTGGATCACAGCGACCCGGGACTGAGAGTACTAATAGCCTTAAGGGACGAGTGCCATAGATTCGCCACATCCTTCAACCAGAGAATGCGTAGTAAGGACGCCTCCTTCAAGCTTTTGGAGTCCATTGATGGAGTGGGGCCTGAAAGAAGCAAAAGGATCATGCAGACTTATCAGAGTGTGGAGGCCATCCTTTCCCTGACTCCGGAGGAGTTGGCCAAGGGTGCAAAGATTCCTCTTCCTGTGGCTGAGAGGGTGCTACGTAAGCTGAACTTCTAAAACTCTAAACAAAGTAGTTCTTCTCCATTTTGGGTGGGTCCAGGGATAGAGGAGTCTCTTTCCCTCTCCCGACTATAATGGAGTAGACGAGTTTTTCTGCATAAAGCTTCAAAAGGTCTGTGGAGGAGGACTTGATTATGGTGTCATAACGGCCCAGTAGGGAGATAATCCTTCCTGTGTCTTCCAGACTATATATCTTCATGGCCTTTCTATACAGGTCTTTCTCCCTTCCCCCTACGCCAACGTTTCTCTTGGATCCAGGACGGGAGGAGTAAGGGGAGACGAAGGTGACGCTATCGAAGATCTCCTTCTCGCTCTTTCCATCGTTTCTCATTGTAATACAGGCTTCAAGCCTTCTAAAGGAAGTGGCCAGCACCGACAGAGCTGGGATCATATCCCTGGAGTCGTTGAGAAGAATGGACTGGACGGATAGAAGGGCCTTCTCCAGATTTCCTTCTCCTATGGCCCTGAAAAGGGAGTATCCGTTTTCACCCTTGGTCCTTACGCTGTAGGCTTCGATGGTTTCAAGGTCTATGGTTTTGTTTTCGCTTTTCTGTATTTTCAGAAAGTTTGTGATGGAGCCCACCAAACTCTTCATTTCCTGGGTGTTGTTGTCCACGGAAGAGAGAATCTCATCAATGGCGTCTTCCGTTATCCTGTAGCCCTCCCTTGATGAAAACTCCCTTATCCAGCGTCTCTTTTCGTTATCGAACATCTCCCAGAAGACTATGGTGTTTTCTTTTCCTGCAAGGGATACAAGTGCCTTTGGCAGGTTGGCGCTGGATGTCTCGGTGGTGGTCACTATCAATGTGCAGTCATCCTGTGCATTGGAGCCGAAGTCATCCAAGGAAGAATATGTTTCGTCTGTCTTCTTTACGTTTTCGTAGTGCTTCAGGACAACGAAACGATAGGAAGAAAAAAGGGAACTTTGGGAAAGGGCCGATGACAAGCCGCCTCCGTCTTCATCGCCGCCAAAGAAGACATAGTCTTCAAAGTCTGGATAAAGAGAACGGATTTTGTCCTTCTCCCTTTTGATGAATTCAGCTTTTTCCCCTTCTTCCGGGCCCAGAAGCAAAAATACAGCCACTAATATTTCCTCCGTATCTCTCTGAGGATACCACAAATCACCATATTTTGGCTTCTGGTAATGCCCATACTATCGTTTTCAGGCCAAAGCTCGAAGAGTGTCTTGAGTTTCCTCAGCCTTCTCAGCTCCATTTTGCCGTCTCCTCCCTCTGGATAGCCCAAGACTATATCGCCGTCCTTCGCTTCCCTTTCTTTATCCAGGATGGCGATATCCCCCGGGAGTATTCCTCCTTCCTTCATGGACCAGGAGGTGACTATGAAGGCGAAGGTGGAGGGGGAGGCCAGGGAAGAAGGGACAAAGAGAGTGTCAAGGCTTCCATTTTCCAGACTTGATGAATCAGGCTCCCCTTGATAGAGGGGGACGGGGGTGTTTCCCATATCTTTTCTTACATCTGATGATAGTATTATGGATCTGGCTCCGTTACCTACTTTATCTACCAGGCCCTTTTTCTCCATGGAAATAAGTGCGTAGTGGACTGCAGCGGAAGAGATATGGAAATGGTCCGCCATTTCCTTGAGGCTGGGGGCAAATCCATACTGTGATATAAATGATGAGATGAAAAGGAGAATCTCCTGCTGCTTTTTTGTAGGGCCTTTCATATCTAGATGTTAAGTCTCTCCTGAAAGAGGTTCAATGGAATAGTATCATATCTTCATCTGTAATGGCTGGGAATAAGCACCGTTTAGCCCCTTGTATATGAGGCACTTTCCAAGTTCCCTTCCAAGGGTTACGAAGGAGGATAATAGAAACTTGATATTACTAGCGAATATATCGCCTATAGGCGTGAAGATGGGGGCTGGACGCGGTGTCCAAGGCCTTAGATGGATTCTCTGAAATGACCAGGCGCCATCATGATAAAGGGGCTCCTTTCGAGCCCCTCAAGTATGATTAATCAGTTGTCTTTTACAATCTCCTTTTCTTTCTTTGCTGCTGATTGGATCTTATCTGCAAGTTTTTCTATTCCCTCATATAGTTCGTAGCAGTCCTCGCTTACGACTTTTTCTTTTCTCCATACAAAGTGAAGAACAGCATCAAGATGGAAACCGATGCCCTTCGCCTCCTTCTTTACAGCGATGTCAAGATCGTGAAGATAATCTTCAGCGAAAGCGATCTTCTGGAGCTTTTTGTCGAGAAATGCTCTGTCTTCGTCGTTTGGTGTGTAGCCTATGCCTCTGAAAGTGATGTTCATAAATACCTCCTCTTCCCTATGGCCTTTGCAGTCTAAGCGATATCCAAGTGCAATGGATAATCCAATATCTAAATATATTATCAGCCCATATGGGCCAAAAGACAAATGAAAATCACGTGTATATAGGCTTCTCTGGTGTTTTGAAACAACTAAAAAACTACACTATAAGAAAAAGAGGTGTTGAATAAATTAAACTTTTACACTGGTTTTCATAATCTTTGGGAATCTGGACTTTCTCCTCTGTGGTGATGCTCTCCTCGGGAGGAGCTGTGATGGACTTGGCTGTAGACGTAGTATCTGCAATGGATGAAGTCCATTTGAATAATCCCGAGGTGGGTAAAAAGGCCTTGATAATGTCAGAAATAAGAGTGGGGAGGGCAGGAATAGGAACCCAGACTCAACTCTTCTTCTTGCTTACCTTTCTTCATACTTGGTGCCCTTCATGGTATATATGGCACAGTCCACACCCATAATGAATATACTTCTCAGCAAGGAGATAGCTTCAGCCATTGCCAAGACCGTAGTAGAATGCACAGGCCTTGTGGCCGTGGCTACGCTATCGGCACTGGCAGCCGGTATATTTATTGTCAGGAAAGATTCATCTGTCCCTAGATGAGTCCAAGGCCATTTCAGACCTATATTTGGCAACAGTCCTACGGGCTATCTTGATGCCCTCCTTGGCCAAGGCGTCTGCTATCTTCTGGTCTGAAAGGGCCTTCTTTCCTGTGTTTTCATTGATGATTTTCTCTATCATCAACTTTACCGAGTTCTTTGACAGATCCTCTCCGTCTTCTTTCTTCACTTCCGTAGAGAAGAAGAAACGCAAAGGATAGATGCCCCAATCTGTATCTACATATTTCATGGCGGCCATTTTGGAGACCGTACTGACGTTTACACCCATTATTTCCGCAGTCTCAGTCATTGTAAGTCCCTTTAGGAACATAGGGCCGTAGAGGAAGAAATCCCTTTGTTTATCTGCCAGCACTAGGCCGATTTTCTCCAGGGAGGAGTATCTGAAGGAGAGCATCTTCACAAGGCTCTGGGCAGATGTAATATTCTCCCCCAAATACTTCAAGGCTTCCTTTCCCTTATCGCTTTTGTTCTTTTTCAGCTCTTCCCTCATGGATAAATAAGAGTCGTCTATTTCAAGGGAAGGTAGGTTGCCCTTCAATACCTTCATGTGTATGGTCCCGTCCTGGTTATGGAAAGAGAGCTCGGGAACAGAGTATTGGGTATAATCTGAAGAATATTTGAGGCCGGGGAAGGGGGTGAGGGTCCTTAAGACTTCCAGCATTCCGTCCAAATCTCCTCTTCCTATTTTCAGAGCTCTTGCCAAGGCATCCAACTTTCCTTCTTTGATGTAATCGAGGCCATGATAAATAATGTCCTTGTATCTGGAGATTTCATCGGGATTCTTCTCTATCTCCCTTATCTGTAGCATTATTGCTCCTCTCCAGTCCTTTGCTCCCACACCTGTGGGCTCCAAGGTCTGTACCGCCTCCACCGCCTCTTTCGCACAGCTTTTCAGCTCATCCGGGAGAAGGGCGGAGGGATCGGGGCCGGTAAAGCCATGGGGATCCAGAGAAGAGATGATGATCTCTGCAGCCTTTTTCACTTGCTCGTCCAGAGTCAGATACCCCAATTGCTTCATCAAGTGCTCCGTAAGGCTCTCTTTTTCAGTCACCGTCTTTTCAAACCAATCGTTTTCCCCATCGTCAGAGTACTCGGAAGAGTTTGCCTCATCGGAGTAGGAGGAAGGGGAGGAATGGAAACGGGAGGAAAGGTCTTCATAGGAGCCTTCGTTTTCTTTTATGTTTATTACAGGGTTTTTCTCGGCTTCTTTCTTTATTTTATCCGACAGCTCTTCCAAAGGTAGGGTCACAATCTCCAGCACCTGCATCTGAGAGGCGTCCATACGCTGGGTTTGTGACATTGATAGAGCGATATTCTGAGCCATAGATCACCTTTTATTCGTCGAAGTCCCTGCCGAAGTATATTTCTCTTGCAGTGTCGTCATCCAAGACTTCGTCCCTTGTTCCGGATACCAGTATTTCCCCGTTGGATATTATGTGGGCTGTGGTTGTAATCTCAAGGGTATCCCGTACGTTATGGTCTGTAAGGAGGATGCCTATGCCGCTCTTTGCCAGGTGCTTTACTATCTGCTTAATTTCATATACGGCTTTCGGGTCTATTCCTGCAAAGGGTTCGTCCAGAAGAAGGAACTTGGGGCTTGTGGCCAAGGCCCTTGCTATTTCCGTCCTTCTTCTCTCTCCTCCTGAGAGGGTGTATCCATATTGTCGCCTTATTCTATCGATACCGAAGTTGGCCAACAACTCCTCCAGTTTCTCTTTCCTCTCTTTGCCGGATAGATAATCCTGGGTCTCCAGCACAAGCATGATATTGTCTTCGACAGTAAGCTTACGGAAGATGGAAGGCTCCTGGGGAAGGTATGCCAAGCCCAATTTCGATCTCTGGTGCATTGCCAGCGGCGTAATATCTTCCCCGTTAATGAGGATTTCTCCTCCGTTGGCCTTGATAAAGCCGACTATCATATAGAAGGAAGTGGTCTTTCCTGCACCATTGGGGCCCAAGAGACCTGTAATGTCTCCGCTTTCCATTGAAAAGGACACGTCCTTTACAACGTGTTTCTTACCATAATATTTGGAGAGGTGCTTTACTTCCAGTTTATCAGCCATTAATGGTCCCCTTGATTCTTCCTGATAGAGTGATGGTGTTGTCCTTGGTGTCTACAGTAATGATCTGGGCTCTATACTCGTCACCCTTCCACACTACATAGGCTCCTCCCTTAAGAGTAAGAAGCCCTGAAGCCTTGTCGTAGGTCACAGACTCGGAAGTGCACTTCATCACTTCTCCCTCTGCAATCTTGAAGAGGGTGACCTGCATGCCCATTTCAAGTTTCTCGTTCTTCATATCGTAGTTGAGGCTTCCTGCCTGGGCATAGAGCTCTTCCTTGGTGTCGTCGATTTCAAACCAGGAAGAGATTACAAGTATCTCGTCCTCTCTATCAAACCAGATGGATTCGGTGTTTATCTCAATTCCTCTTTCCTCGTCCGATATGTTTATATCTCCCTTGGCGGAGATGGTCTTCCAGTTGTCTCCACTGAGAGTCATCTCATCGGCATTGATATGTATCGAACCGGTGGTGACCACAGCCTCGTTCTTCAGGCTTACAGATTTTTCTCCTTCCCTCATAATAAGTATGCTTTCTCCACCGGAGAAGGAGATGGTCTCAGAAAAGAGAAGGGATAGAGATAGAAAAGCCATAAATAATAGTGCCATTGGTCTCTTATTCAAAATTCAGTTCTCCTTCTTCTATTTCTGAGAATATATATACGCCTGTCTTCAT
>JALFRH010000124.1 GCA_022785155.1 Spirochaetales bacterium | reverse complement strand
CCTGACCAGGCCAAGGGAAGAATATCATTCTTCTCTTCCCGAGATCAGATGGATATAGAATCCATGGGACCGAAGACTGTAGAGCTTTTATGGAACAACAAACTCCTGAAGAGAGTGGAGGATATCTACACCCTGGATTATTCCAAGGCCCTTGAAATGAAGATACCTGGAATAGGAGAGAAAACAGTTGAGGCCCTGAAGAAATCAGTGGAGGAATCGAAGAATAGACCTTACACCACAGTTCTATCTTCCCTTGGCATTCCTGATGTGGGTGGAAAGACTGCGAAACTTCTCTCCGACGGTGGCTTCGATTCTTTGGAGAAGCTCAGACTTGCTGCGGAGAAAGGAGAAGTTGAACCCTTCTTGAATATAAAAGGAATGGGAGAGGAGACGGCCAAGACACTTATAGAGGCCTTCAAGGATCCGAACCTTATTTCTACGATCAACGCCCTCTCTTCCCTTGGTCTTCATGTATCCTTGGAAATGGATAAAAAAGATGAGGAGGAAAAGGCACAGATATTCCAAGGAGAGGTATGGTGCGTTACAGGCTCCTTTGAAAACTTCAATCCTAGATCCAAGGCTCTTAAGGAAATAGAAAAGAGGGGAGGAAGGACTGTAAGCAGCGTAACAGGAAAAACCACCCACCTCCTGGCCGGTAAAGGTGGAGGCTCCAAAAGGGCTGAAGCTGAGAAACTTGGTGTAAAAATAATAACAGAAGCAGAGTTTATGCTTCTGTTGGGAGTAAATTGTGTGGAAAAAGAGGAAGAAGGACCTCAAGATGGATTTCTTTTTTAAGGGAATTGAAGAGAAGCTATTGGCATAGAAGGCAACAAAAAATTACTCTTTTTCAAACCTATGATTTGCTGGAGGATGGAAATGAAGGAACTGGCAATAGAACTGAATGATGTTTTGAAGAATACCTGTGCCTACGATTTGTTGGGTAATAAGGGAAAGAACATGTATTTCCCAAAAGGAATAGTGGCACAGTCTGCAGAGGCCGTAGAGAAGGCCAAGAGATATAATGCCACAGTAGGCCTTGCCCAGGAAAAGGGGGAACCTTTCTGTCTAAGCGACATCTATGATGCTTTTGTCCCAGGAACACTCTCAAAGAAAGAGATCTTCTCCTATGCTCCAGGCGGCGGTGACAAAGAGCTTAGGGCAATGTGGAAGAAGGCCATGGTGGAGAAGAATCCTACATTGGAGGGTAAGCTTACATCCACTCCGATTGTTACAGGAGGTCTTACACATACCATCAGCATTATCGCCACACTATTTATGGATGAAGGCGATGAAGTGGTCTGCCCTGATCTTTATTGGGACAACTACCAGCTGATCTTCGAGGATCTATCCTGCGGAGAACTCAAAAACTTCCCCTCATTCAAAAATGGCGGCTTCAACGTAGAAGGAATGAAGAAGGCTCTTATGGAGTGTAAGGGGGATACAGCAAGACTCATCCTCAACTTCCCGAATAACCCTACCGGATATACTCCTTCCAAGGAAGAAGCCTTGGCTATTGTGGAGGCGGTGAAGGAAGTGGCTGAAAGCGGAAAGAAGATCCTGGTCATCAGCGACGATGCATACTTCGGCCTCTTCTATGAAGAAGAAACGGAGAAAGAATCTCTCTTCTCACGCTTTGCAGACGCCCATGAAAACATTCTTGCCATAAAGGGTGATGCCGCCACCAAGGAAGAAATGGTCTGGGGCTTCAGAATCGGATTCATAACATATGCAGGAAAGGGTCTTGGACAAAAGGAACTGGATGCCTTGGAGAAGAAGACTCTGGGAGCTGTAAGATGCACAGTCTCCAACTGTGATAGACCTGGCCAGTCCCTTCTCAAGAAGGGTATGAAGGGATCCTCCTACAACAAGGACAAAGACCACCTTTTCGATACAGTAGGAGAAAGATATAGGGTCATCAAAAAGACTCTCGAGGCATATAAAGACAGCACCCTTCTGCAGCCATACCCGTTTAACTCAGGCTATTTCATGGCCTTCGATACAATGGGAAGAAATGCAGAAGAACTTAGACTGCACCTTCTTTCCGCTTATGAAGTAGGTGCCATCAATATTATGGGAAGAACTCTCAGATTGGCATATTGCTCAGTCGAGAAAGAAAATCTTGAAGACCTTGTAAGGATTGTTTACAAGGCGGCAGAGGAGATATGGAGCTAGATACAAAACTCTACGTAACAGGTAGTGACGGCAAAAAGTATATGGGCATCGGAGTATTGTGGCTTTTGGAGGAAATAGATAAATCCAAGTCCCTCCGCTCCGCTTCCATAAATATGGGACTATCTTATTCCAAGGCATATGGTATGCTTAAGAGACTGGAAGAAGAGGTCGGAAAGCCTTTTGTAGAAAGGAAAAGAGGTGGAGCCACAAGGGAAGGCTTGGAGCTTACTCCTTTTGCCAGAAGCTATATGGAGATATATAGGGAGTTCCAAACTTCAGCCAAGAAGGCTGCCGAGAAAGAGTTTGTAGTATTCAGGGAAAAAATTGATGCTTTGATCAAGGAGGATATAAATGGTTAAGCAGGAATTTGTAATCGAAAGAATTGGAGAAGCCAAAATCGATAACCCCATCAGGATGTCCTCTGTCCATGGTGATGGAAGCGCAGATTATGTGGAGGATACAGATAAAATATACCTCAATATAGATCATGATGAATCCGACGGTTCCAAGGATCAGGAAGATGTGTTGGAGCTTGCCGGCCCGAGAAAAAAGATATATTTTAATCCGGCCCACGTACATGCGGCCATCTGTACCTGTGGAGGAATCTGCCCGGGACTGAACAACGTCATCAGAAGTGTAGTCAGATGTTTCTGGTATAGATATGGAGTGAGAAGAATCACAGGTATTCCTTTCGGATACCTGGGGCTCTTGGAGAACTCTCCATGGCCTATGATAGATTTGACTCCTGATGTCGTAGACGATATACAGGAAAAGGGAGGTACCATCCTCGGTTCTGCCCGTGGCGGCGGAAAGGAAGTGGAACAGATTGTAGATACTCTGGAGCGCCAGAACATCAATATTCTCATTGCCATCGGTGGAGACGGAACACTTAGAGGTGCCTATGACATCGGAGAAGAAGTCAAGAGAAGAGGTTTGAAGATTGCCGTTGTAGGTGTGCCTAAGACCATAGACAACGACTTGTCCTTCATAGATACATCCTTCGGCTTCGATACAGCTGTAGCTTCTGCTGTTCCTGCTGTAAGAGGAGCCCATGTAGAGGCCAAGAGTGCATATAACGGCATTGGACTGGTGAAGGTGATGGGAAGGGAATCAGGTTTCATCGCAGCCCATACATCCCTGGCACAGAGTGACGTAAACTTCTGTCTTATTCCTGAGAATCCTTTTGACCTTGAAGGCCCCAACGGTCTCCTGCACCATCTTGAAAAGAGGCTCTTGGATAGAGGGCACGCCGTCATCCTTGTTGCTGAAGGCGCAGGTACCGACCTTGTTCCGCCTACAGGGGAAGTGGACGCAGGAGGAAACATCAAGTATCAGGATATAGGAGTATTTTTGAAGGATAAGATCAAAGAATACTTCAAAGAGAAGTGTATTCCTGTATCGATAAAATACATTGATCCGTCCTATATCATAAGAAGTACACCTGCAAACAGCTACGATTCCATTTACTGTGCCCGTCTCGGCGCCCATGCAGTACACGCTGCCATGGCTGGAAAGACACAGTGCATAGCATCCAGTGTAAACAATAGGTTTGTATATATTCCTATTAAAGCTGCAGTGGCGAAGCGCAACCATGTCAACCCTGAAGGAGCTCTTTGGAGAGACGTATTGGAGAACACAAGACAGCCTGTAAGTATGAAGAACTGAAAAAGGAGGAAGAATGGCAAAAGCTCCCAACATTGACATCCCGCTCAGTAAGCTGGATAAGACTCTTCTGGATGCATCGCCCTTTTTCAAGATTGTTCCGCTAAAGGTCAGAATGACATTTAACGAGCTGACGGAAGAGGCTTTGGAAGATCTGAAGGAATATGCCAACGTGGAGGATGGAACAGTTGAAAGATGGCTGCTTGTTCCAGACAGGACTCCTTTAGGTGTCCTATCTTCAGTGATCAGCAGGGCTTTCGGATTGATTCCTTCATTTTTCGGGTCATTCTTCTCCATTGAGGATGATGACTGGGAGAGGATATGTCCTAACCTTGAGACATACCTCAACCATTGCGGAGATATATTCGAGACTCCTCCTGACAGCAGCTATTGTATATGTATGGAGGACCTTGGGTTCGGATCCAAGAATATGATCCCTCCTCTTATTCCATCCCTTATGATGCCTTGTGAGAGAAGCTATGAAGAGTCTCAGTCTTCAGTCTGGGGGAAACTGGGAAAAGCAAAGAAAGATGGTATAAGTGTAGATGGAAAAAACCTTCCCCTTTCCAAGTGCCCTCCAGACCTGGATCTTCTTTCTCCTTTCGAAAAGGGGGACGAGTATGTCTTTTCTGATAACCTCTCACCTGATCTCCAGATAAAGGATGTCCTTACCACAAAAGGAAAGAAGAAGTATTCCTTGGATGAGAGACCCAAAGGAAAGAGACGGAACATGACGAGATGGGCTGTAAAACCTTTTGTAGACAAGCTCTTGATGAGCCAATATACAGAAGAAGGTTTTGAAGGCTTCCTGTTTGAGATTACCATGGAAGACAATGTCTATCCTCTTATGAAGGAAGGGTATCTGACAGTGGATGAATACCTGGATTCTTTGAAGTATGTCATTAAGAATTCATCGCCTGACTGCATATATAAGAAGGGCTATGATCTCTTCGGTCCGGACCAGGTTTTCTACTATCAGTTTATAATGGCAATACATGGAGAAGATGCAGAGGAAGTATTGGACCATGCAAAAATGGCTGGGTGGCGTGAGCCGTATATTGATGTAAAGAAAATATTGAGATGATCTCTGTCTTTTGTTCCCCGAATCCATCGGGGAATTCTTATGGCTGCCAAGCATTTATTTATTGGAGTAATTCTTATCGTAGTTTATATATAATTACTTATAAATCAAATAATTACAAATCAAATTTAAAAAATTGACGATTCAATAAAAATTTATCTATCTTTTTGGGTATATTGCATATTAAAATTAAAGGGTGGAACCAATTCCTCCACAAAATACAAAAGGAGAATCAACAATAATGCCTGAACCCTTTGACTATTCTGTAGTGGACGAAGCATTGGACAAATGTGGGTGTAAAACAAGCGCCATAATAGCCATTCTGCAGACAATTCAAGAACACTATCACTATCTTCCGGAAGAAGTTTTTCCCTATCTGTCGGAAAGACTTGGAATGAGCGAAGCCAGAATATTCAGCGTCGCCACTTTCTATGAGAATTTCTCTTTGGAAAAGAAGGGAAAGTATGTAATCAAGTTTTGTGATGGCACAGCCTGCCATGTAAGAGGCTCTGTGCCGATTCTCGAGAGAGTAAGAACAGAATTGGGCGTAAGCGAGAAAAAGAAAACCACAGACGATCAGCTCTTTACCATAGAGACCGTATCTTGTCTCGGTGCCTGTGGTCTGGCTCCCGTCATGACTGTAAATGATGTGGTCCATCCTGCAATGACTCCTGATAAAGCCATGGAAATCATCTACAGCCTTAAGGTAAAGGAGGAATCAAGATGAGTGGTAAATTCCTTACAAAGGCCGCCCTTGACGAGGCGAGAGCCATTTTTAAAGATGCCTATGACAACCAGACCAGGAAGATAATCGTCTGTGGTGGAACCGGATGTGTAGCCGGGGGATCCTTGAATATCTACAACAACCTCAAGTCTCTCATGGAAAACAACGGCGTAAACGTCTCCGTTACTCTTGAGCATGAACCTCATGGAGATAATGAGGTCGGCCTCAAAAAGAGTGGCTGCCATGGTTTTTGTGAAATGGGACCTGTAGTAAGAATCGAACCTCAGGGCTGGCTCTATACCAAGGTCAAAGAGAGCGACTGCCAGGAGATTCTTGAAAAGACGGTTTTGAAAGGCGAATTCATCGATAGGCTTGGATACACTTCCAACGGCAATCTATATAAGAAACAGGAAGAAATACCATTCTATCGCCAGCAGAACAGAGTCGTTCTTGAGCATTGTGGAAGAATCGATGCAGACAGCATTGAGGAATATATAGCCATCGGAGGATATGCTTCCCTGGAAAAAGCCCTCTTTGAAATGAAGGAAGAAGAGATCATTGAGGAAGTTAAGAAATCCATTCTTAGGGGCCGTGGAGGTGGAGGCTTCCCTACAGGAAAGAAGTGGGAGCAGGTAAGAAGAGCCAAGGGGGACCAGAAGTACGTTGTATGTAACGGTGACGAAGGGGACCCAGGTGCATTTATGGACCGCTCAATTATGGAAGGCGACCCCCATAGAATGCTTGAAGGTATGATCATAGCCGGCATAGCAGTAGGTGCCAAAGAGGGATATATTTATGTCAGGGCTGAGTATCCACTGGCTGTAAAGAGACTTCAGAGGGCAATATCTGAAGCTGAAAGAGTGGGAATTCTCGGAGATGATATTCTCGGTTCAGGTAAATCTTTCAGAATCCACATTGCAAAGGGAGCAGGCGCCTTCGTCTGCGGAGAAGGTTCTGCACTTACAGCCAGCATCGAAGGAAAGAGAGGCTTCCCTAGAGTAAAGCCTCCTCGCACAACTGAGCACGGCCTCTTCGATTCTCCTACAGTCCTCAATAACGTAGAGACCTTTGCCACAGTATCCCAGATCATTGGAAAGGGTGCAGATTGGTATCTTTCCATCGGAACACCCAACAGCCCTGGAACCAAGGCCTTCGCCCTTACTGGAAACATTACAAATACAGGACTGATTGAAGTTCCTATGGGAACTACCCTGAGAAAGATCATCTTCGATATAGGCGGAGGCATGAGAGGGGAAGGTGAATTCAAGGCTGTACAGATCGGAGGCCCGAGCGGTGCATGTCTTACAAAAGAACATCTGGATCTCCCTCTTGATTTCGACAATCTCAAGTCCATCGGCGCCATGATAGGCTCCGGAGGCCTTGTGGTCATGGACAGCCATACTTGTATGGTTGAGGTTGCAAGATTCTTCATGCATTTCACCCAGAACGAATCCTGTGGAAAGTGCGTCCCTTGTAGGGAAGGCACCAAGAGAATGTTGGAGATATTGGAGAGGATAGTAGCCGGAAACGGACAGGAAGGGGACATCGAACTCTTGGAAGAGCTCTCGGACACTATTTCCCATACAGCCCTCTGCGGCCTTGGAAAATCAGCTCCAAACCCTGTTGTAAGTACAATCAAGTATTTCAGAAATGAGTATGAAGCCCATATCCGCGATAAGCGCTGCCCGGCAGGACAGTGCCAGAAACTGAAGAGAATCTACATAGATCCTCTTACATGTAAAGGATGTTCGGCTTGTTCAAGAAAGTGTCCTGTAAATGCCATCTCAGGAAAGATCAAGGAACCGTTCCACATTGATCTTGAGAAATGTATTCGCTGTGGATCTTGTATTTCAACCTGTAAGTTCGGTGCAGTAAAGGAGGCATAAAATGAGCAAGACTGAATTTATGTATGTGGATGATATCCCTGTAGTAATAAATGGTGAAAAGAATATGCTTCAGCTGATCAGAAAGACAGGTGTAAAGCTCCCGACTTTCTGTTACCACACGGATCTCTCCATTTATGGAGCCTGCAGGATGTGTATGGTTGAAGATGAGAAAGGCAACTTGTACACAGCTTGTTCTACTCCCCCGAAGGCTGGACTTAAGATCAAGACAAATACAGCAAGGCTTAGAAAGTATAGAAAGAATATTCTTGAGCTGTTGTTGGCGAATCACTGTAGGGATTGTACTACATGTGTAAACAACAAGGCATGTAAACTCCAGGATCTTGCTGTAAGATTCAATATCGACGGCGTAAGATTCCCAAACCGCAGTGAAGAGAGCAGGGTGACCAACTCCAGCTCCTGCATCACCTTCGACAGCGGTAAATGTCTCTTATGCGGTGACTGTGTAAGAACCTGCCATGAAGTCCAGAACGTAGGAGCCATCGATTTTGCCTACAGAGGCTCAAAGATGGTGATTTCGACAGCCTTTGGAAGGCCGATTTCCGAAAGCCCCTGTGTAGGCTGTGGCCAGTGTGCCGTAGCCTGTCCTACAGGTGCCATTATGCCTAAGAGCGACATCAAGAGGGTATGGGATGCCATTGCAGATCCAAATGTCAAGACCGTTGTACAGGTTGCTCCTGCTGTAAGAGTCGCCATGGGAAATATGGAAGGAGTAAAGGACGGCGCCAATGTGGATGGCAAGATATTCGCCGCCCTCAGGAAAATGGGCTTTGATGAAGTCTACGATACTTCCTTCAGTGCAGATATTACGGTAATCGAGGAATCCAAGGAATTCTTGGAGAGGCTCAATAAGGGTGGAAAGCTTCCTATCATCACATCCTGTTGCCCAGGTTGGATACAGTATTGTGAAAAGAAACACCCGAATCTATTGGAAAACGTCTCCACTTGCCGCTCTCCTATGCAGATGTTCGCTTCCCTTATAAAGGAAGAGAGGAAAGAGAAGGGCAAAGAACTGTTTCATGTGGCGGTCATGCCTTGTACTGCAAAGAAGTTCGAGGCCGAGAGGGAAGAGTTCAAAAAGAACGGAATACCCAATGTCGACGCTGTAATTACATCCGAAGAGTTTACCCATATGCTTAGGGAGGCGGGTATCCTTCTTTCCGATCTTGCTCCTGAACCAGTTGATGCACCTTACGACAGAAAGAGTGGAGCCGGTGTCATATTCGGAGTGACAGGCGGTGTTACCGAAGCTGTCCTGAGAAATGTAGTGGAGGAGAAGAGCAGAGGTACTGTTGCAAAGATAGCGCAGGTAGGTGTCAGAGGAAACGAAGGCATCAAGGAGTTTGAAATCGGGGATGATGATTCTCCTCTGAAGATCGCAGTCGTCAGCGGACTGGCCAATGCAGAGAAGGTGCTTCAGAGAGTGGAGAAGGGAGAACACTTTGATGTAATCGAAGTCATGGCTTGTCCCGGTGGCTGTGTAGCAGGAGGTGGACAACCTTTTGTGCATGCAGAAGTAAGGCAGAAGAGAGGAAAAGGCCTCTATGATACTGATAGCCTCTTATCTCTCAGACACTCTGAAAACAACCCTGCTGTAAAGGCTGCATATGATAGAGTCCTTAAGGGAAGAGAGCATCAGCTACTCCACGTCCATTATACAAAATAAAGATGAAGGTTTTTTGGACACTGAGTTTTCAGTGTCCAATAAATCTTGAATTTTTCTATGTGCAATTTGTTGCAAAATACCAATTTACAAAAAGAATATAAAAAATTTTTAAAAATTTTCGTTTTATCGGTTTACATTCTTTTTTGAAATGACTATATTTTGCGTAGAAATCGAGAGAAAGTTTAATTCTTCGGTTTCAGTAACCTCCTTTTGTTCCCCTCACACGGTTTCCTCCTTTTTGCCGATGAGGGGTTTTTCTTTGTTCCGGTAAAACGAAAAAAGAAGGGCAAAGCCTGTAGCCTCGCCCTATTTGGTCATTCCTTTTTCCCTTAAAGGTATCTGTCATTGGCGCTGGCCTTATTCACCATATGCCAGGAAAGGGAGAAAAGAAGAAGGATAAATGCCACGAAGACCAAATTGCCCTGCCAGCCATATAAGGAAGTGCATAAGAAGTCATAGGTTCCGTGCATCAATACAGGAAGAAGGAAGGCCAAGATCTGCGATATCTTTCTTTTTGGCTTGTTTCCCCAATAGTCGTATCTTCTTTCCAGTCCATACCACACACCCATTATGACACCGAAGGAAGCGTGTCCGGGAACCGCTGTAAGGGCCCTTACAATGGCTGTGGTGAAACCATATCTGAATACATATATAAGGTTCTCCCAAAGAGCAAAGCCCATGGATATTGCAGTGGCATATACAACGGCATCATATTGGCAGTTGAACTCCGGACTGTTCCAGGTCCTCTTTCTCAGAAGGAAATACTTGGAGCCTTCTTCGCTCATAGCCACAACTACGTAGTAGAAGAGTACGTTATATAAAACTGTCTTGTATTGAAAAAAGAAAGATAGGATGAAAGATCCTATTTTTTCAAGAATCAATGCCGCAAAGGTGGAAAGTACACCCCACACCAACAGTGAAAGAATAAAGAAGGGGGATTCCTTCTCCAGTCTATCCTTCCTCATTACATGCAATAGGAGGACAACTGCAGGAATAACGGCTGCAAGGGTCAGTATGGTTCTTATGGATGGAAAAAACAAAAACAATTGGGTTCCTCCCTCAAAAATAAACAGAACAGTAAAAATGTTAGAAAAAAAGATAAAATAATCTTTTGAAAATTACTAAACAAAATGTTTGGGAATGTGTATAGTGTCATAGGTAATTAGTAAACAAATTGTTCAACAAAGCGGTGGACAATATGGAGGGTTTGTCTTTTGGGAGGCATCCCCCCTTGATTAGTCTTCTGAGGGATGAACTCTCCATATTGTCCATCATTTATATCTCATGACTCTTTCTGAAAGTCTTGTATTCTTTCTTTGAAAGGAATTCGATATTCTCGACATTTCGACCTGCCATAAACTGCCATATGGCGCTTTCTGCCTCTTCCCTGCCATTTGCATTCTTAAAAGGAAGGAAGCCGTGCATGGCATTCTCGGCAATAAGGACCTTCGCCTTTGTTCCGGCAGAGGAAAGGGCTTGGCCATAGAGAATGGCATCGTCTCTCAAGGGGTCTATCTCCGCCCCGATGATCAAGGCGTCTGGTAGTCTTGAAAGGTCTGGAGCCAGGGATGGGGACATCATCGGTGAGAGACTGTCCTTCAGCTCCCTGGAGTAGTTTTTAATGAACCAGCTCAGGGCCTTCTGGGAAAGGACAGGCGTTTCCTTGAAGTTCTCCATGGACTCGGTCCTTAACCTGCAGTCCGTCATGGGGTAGAGGAGAATCTGGCCAGAAAGGGTAGGTCCCTTACGGTCTCTCAAAAGAATTGTAGCCGTAGCCGCCAGTGTGGCTCCAAAGCCATCTCCTGCCAAATATATTTTGTCTGGGTCTATTTTCCAGTATTTTGCTCCTTCTATGGCCCAAAGGATGGCATCATAACACTCCGCCACCGCCGTGGGAAATTTATCTGTAGGAGCCAATCTATAGTCTATGAGAAGGACAGCAGTCCCCATGGTGTATGAAAAATACTTCAGCCATGTGGAATAGAAATCCATGTTTCCATGGAGCCATCCTCCTCCATGACAGAAAATGGTGAGAGGCATGACACCCTTTTCTTCCTTCTGCTTCTGATTGATCAGAAAATATGCCGTGACGGTTCCACCGTCAGATACAGGTATTATAAATGTAGTAGAGGACATTTCGTGCCAAGTGGTCTTGAGAAACTTGTTTTTTATTCTCTTAGGCAAGGCCCTACTGTTTAAATCTCTTATTTCATCGGAAGACATACTTTCAGGGTCGGGATTAAAAAAGTATCTGAATCCCTGTACGAAAGACTTATCTCCCTTATCTTCGTAATTATTAAGCATAGATAGATTTTCAGTCATAAATTGAGGGTTTGCAATATTTCAATCCACCGACATGCCTATATATAGCATAAAAAAATGATGAAATAATTGGCAAATTGTATATTTCAAACCCTACACTTTTCACTTATCCTCCAAATATGTGTCTCAAATAAGATTCTTTGCAGGATATATGGGATCGCTGGTGAACTGTATTCCAAGCTTCCTAAGTCCTGCGCTGTCACCAGGAGAAGGAATATGAGTCATATGGACTTCCATTCCTTTCAGTTTTGGAAGAGCCTCCAGAGCCTTCCTGCTGTCGCTGTCTTCCGCTGCACTCATAGCCAGGGCGATAAGGGTTTCATCCAGATTCAAGGAGACACCTTTTCCATTCAGCACATCCCTCTTCATGGTGGTTACGCTGGATATTACGCTCTTCTGAATCAAATCTTTTTCCTTATCTATTCCTGCCATTACCTTCAGGGCATTGAGGATCAAGGCTGATGAGGCATGGAGAACCATGGAGTTGTGGGCGGTGACGATTCTTCCATCAGGAAGCTCGATGGCTGCGCCACAGACGGTTCCATCTTTTCCCTTGCCCTTGTCGATGGCATTTTTCAAAGCTTCCCTTGCCGGTATTACGACACTCCGCATCTCAGGAACAAGCTGGGCTTTGTCCATAATGGCAATGATTCTGCTGACTGTCTCGTCATCACATAGGCCTGAAGCATAATCGGTTCTGATCTTGAAGTATCTGCGGATTATTTCCTGTCTTCCAGCCTCTCTGCATATTCCATCGTCAGTTATTCCGAATCCACACCTGTTTACACCCATATCGGTAGGTGACTTATATGGACACTGGGAGTTGTTGATCCTTTCGATGATTTTCTTCAACAGAGGATATGCCTCCAAGTCCCTGTTATAGTTTACAGTGACCTTTCCATAGGCCTGGAGATGGAAATGGTCGATTAGGTTTACATCCCCCAAATCGGCTGTGGCTGCTTCATAGGCTATGTTTACAGGGTGGTCCAATGGAAGGTTCCATATAGGGAAGGTCTCCAGCTTGGAGTAATGTGGAGTCTCCCCCATCCTTGCTTCGTGGTACATTTGGTTTAGGCAGGTGGCAAGCTTTCCGCTTCCCGGTCCCGGTGCATTTACGACGACTACAGGTGCTTCCACAGGAATGTATTCATTCTTGCCATAGCCCTCAGGGGATACCACGAGATCGATGTTTGATGGATATCCCGGTGTGGCTGTATGGGTATATACATTGATTCCCATTCTCTGTAGTTTCTCTTTGAATAGAACTGCTGAAGCCTGTCCTTCGAAGCGTGTTATGACGACTTTGTTGCACTTGATGTCGTACTTTGCAAAATCATCTATCATCTTTAAGACATCCGCGTCATAGCTGATTCCGAAATCTCCTCTGATCTTTCTTTTTTCTATGTCGCCTGCATAAATACAAATTATGATATCCAAGTGCTCCTTAAGGCTTTGGAACACCTTCATCTTGGCGTTTGGATCAAAACCTGGAAGTACACGGGAGGCGTGGAGGTCATGTAACAGTTTCCCGCCACACTCGATATACAACCTACCCTTACTTTGTTGGACACGCTCAAGGATGTATCTTGTCTGTTCTTGAATATATTTTTCGCTGTCAAAGCCTATTTTATTCATGTGTACCCCAAAATAATGGGGTCGAAGGTCCGACCCCAAGCGTTTTCGTCATCAGATCAATAGATCTGCAAATGCCTTCAATACTTCATCTCCCTCGCAGCCGTTGAGAACTTTCTTTGCAAGGATTTTTCCCAGCTGTACGCCTTCCTGGTCGAAGGAGTTGATGTTCCAGATAAAGCCCTGGAACATAACTTTGTTTTCAAAGTGGGCCAGAAGGGCGCCCAAGGCCTGAGGAGTGAGCTTTTCGCCATAGATAAGGGAAGAAGGTCTGTTTCCACCGAACTCCTTGTTTGGGTTCTCGTCGTTCTTTCCAAGAGCGAAGGCGACGATCTGAGCCGAGAGGTTTGCATTAAGTTTCTTCTGGCTTGTGGATCCTGCAGTCTCTATATCCATTCCCCTCTGTGTTTCCTTGAAGCCGATGAACTGTAGAGGGATGATATCTGTTCCCTGATGTAATAGCTGATAGAAGGAGTGCTGGCCGTTTGTTCCCGGTTCTCCGAAGATTACTGGTCCTGTCACATAGTCGATGGGCTCACCGTCTCTGTTTACATGCTTTCCGTTTGATTCCATATCAAGCTGCTGGAGATGGGCAGGGAATCTTGAGAGAGCCTGGGAGTATGGGAGGATTGCTGTAGACGGATAGTTCATGACGTTTCTTAGATAGAAGCCGTTCATGGCGTCCATAAGGGCTCCGTTTTTCTTTACCTGTGGGTTGAGAGCCTTTACGTCTTCTTCATGGGCACCCTTCAGAAGTTTCTCGAAGGTGGAATAACCGAAGGCCAAGGAAAGGACTACGCCGCCCACGGCGCTGGTTGAAGAGTATCTTCCACCGATATAGTCATCGATGAAGAATGAAGCGAGCATGCTTGAATCCTTGGCCAAAGGACTGGTTTTGCTGGTTACTGCAACCATGTGCTTTGAAGCATCGAAGCCTTTGATAGGTGTCTTCTTCAATACATCGAGGACCAAGTCCCTGTTGGTAAGTGTTTCCTGGGTGGTGCCGCTTTTTGATACAAGAATGAAGAGGGTAGTCTCAAGATTGAGTCTTGAGATCACTTCAGAAGCGTCATCCGGGTCGACGTTTGATATGAACTCGGCATTCAGTGTCTTTACTCTCGCACCTGCAGCCCAGCCCTTTAGGGCAAGATAGAGGGCTCTAGGGCCGAGGTCGGAGCCGCCGATGCCGATCTGGCAGACTGTCTTGAACTTCTTACCTGTGGAGCCTTTGATCACTCCGTTTCTTACATCGGTGGCGAAAGCCTTGATCTTCTCGTCCTGTTCTTTGTAGAAAGCACCTTTCTCTTCTCCATCCGCCCATACTTCTTTTCCAAGGACATTACCTCTGGTCAGGTGATGTAGGACAAGTCTCTTCTCTCCGGTGTTCATCACCTCGCCCTCTAGAATGGCCTTGTACTTCTCAATGAGCCCCATTTCATCTGCAAGCTTCTGATAGTTTTTGATGATTTTGTCATCTACAGGCATTGCAGCCCAGTTATATTTAAGGCCGCCTCCCAGTTTTATTTCCGATTTTTTTACTCTCTCTGCCGTAAGGAGGGATTTGATATCTTTTTTCTCTGTGTTTTTGAGAGCTTCAAAAGCTGAAGCTTTATCAAGATTCTTATATTCCATAGGTTAGATTCTCCTTCTTTTGATTTTAAGCAATCTTTATTGTTACGTCACTCTTTGATTTCAGGAATTCTTGCATTAAAAGAATCCAAAAGGTCTTCTTTTGTCATGCCTTCCCTTAGAATAAGGAAGATGGTGTCGTCTCCTGCCAAAGTTCCGAGTATTTCAGGTAGTCCCAGGACGTCTAGGGCGAAACATACACTGTTTGCATGGCCTGGCCTTGTCTTTACGACTCCGAAGTTTCCTGAGAATTCTATGGAAAGAATGCCTCTTCTTACATCCTGGATATAGCTCTTCTCAGATTCGCTTATAAGATCTTTCTCAGGAAGGGCGTAATAATAACCTGACCATCCGTCGGAAATCTTTCCTACCTTCAGCATCTTGAGATCTCTTGAAAGAGTAGCCTGGGTGACGCTATATCCTTCCTTGGAAAGCATTTCCAAAAGGGTATCCTGGTTATCTATTCTATTGGATTTGATTATTTCCTTGACAGCATTAAGTCTGTTGTTTCTCTCTTTCAATGTATATTTCTCCTTTATTGAATGCATGAATATGCATTCTTTATACATAATATTATAAATTTGGTCAAAGTCAATGAGCAAAAACCTCAGGTTTTGTATAGGAGGACAAGTTTTGTCTTTTGTAGTAAAATTATTCCCATGGGTAGTTGGAGTGTAATATTCATCTGTGGTCTATATGTAGTTATTGAGGCCTTCGCGGCCTTTATCTTCCATAAGTTCCACCTAATGAAGAGCGAAGGGATCAGGAAATTCATACACATAGCCACGTCCTTTCTGATATTCCCTGTTCTTTATGGAATAGACCAGCCCATGCTGAGATATGTAGGCCCCTTGTTTTTTGTAGTATTCAACGCCATAGCCGGTTACTGCGGCTTGGGGAGAATAATAGGCATGGATGACGAGAAGCGCCATTTGGGCCTCGTAATATATCCTTTGTCAGTTGCATTCCTGGTTTTCTTGTTCAATGAGGGGTATATTAGCCCTCAGGCGGCCTCGGCCGGTGTTATGATAATGGGACTGGGGGATGGAATGGCCGCCGTCGTCGGAACAAAATGGGGAAAGCATAAATATAGACTCTCAAAATCAGGAAGCAAAAGCCTTGAAGGAACTTTGGCAATGATGATTGCATCCTTTCTGGTGGTATACTTCCTTACTCCCGGAGGCTTTTTGGTTTCCTTTGTTGTGGCCCTCGCCGCCTCGGCACTGGAGAATATCTCTCCCAGCGGAGTAGATAACGCAACTGTCCCCATCATCTCTTCTATTCTTTTGGAGGCTCTATGCAGACTTTGACGGGAAAGGTGGATAGATATCTTACTCTTTTACCTTTATGGTCTCTTCTCTTGATCTATATTCTTCTTCTCTCCCTTATTGCAGTGTTTGCCTATAAAAAGAAGTGGCTTACACTTTCAGGAGCCGTATCTGCAGTAATCTTGGGCCTTATTGTCCTATGGATGGGAGGAGTGTCAGCCTTCACTGTATTCTTGTTCTTCTTTGTTTCCTCTTCCTTGGTTTCCAAATTATCTAAATTTGTAAATAGAAGGGAGAAGAAGGGAAACAGAAGGGATATGGTGCAGGTGCTGGCCAACGGGCTTCCTGCGGCACTGTCCATACTTCTTATCAGGGTTCCGTCCCTGTCCCTTGCTTCCATCGCCGCCTTTTCCGCCGCCAATGCAGAAGCTGCTGCAGATACCTGGAGCGGTTCCTTTGGAGTAATGAGTCATAGAGATCCTGTATCAATCATTACATTCACCAAGGTTCCCAGGGGAATCAGCGGAGGCGTCACCGCCCTTGGTTTTCTTGGGGGGTTCTCGGCATCCCTTCTGGTGGCTATTCTTTCCATGGGAGTCTTCGGACACGGTTTCGGCACTGCATGTATCATCGCCGGCTCAGGCTTCCTGGGTTCCGTCATAGATTCCATTTTGGGCGCCGTACTTCAGGTACAGTACAGAGCCAAAGATGGAAGCCTTACAGAAAAGGAAGAGGAGGACGGGGAGAAAAACGAGAGGGTGAGAGGCATTCCAGGCTTTGACAACGATGCCGTCAACTTTACATCAGGCATTCTTTCTTCTTCCTTGGCCATGCTTCTTACAACGCTTGTTTCCTAAGCTTTTTTCGTTCTACTCTTGCCGTTTTCACTCGCTATTGTTATTTTACATTTCAGCGGGTTTTATCCCAATGAATTAAAAAAGTATAATTTTAGGAGATAAATGAAATGGCAAAGCAGCTTCAGTTCAACGAAGAGGCAAGAAAGTCTCTCGTCAATGGCGTTGAGAAGATTTCCAAGGCTGTTATGACAACACTTGGACCAAAGGGACGTCTGGTACTTCTTGATAAGAAATACGGTGCACCTACTGTAACAAAGGACGGAGTATCCGTAGCACGTGAAATTGAACTCGAAGATCCCTTCGAGAATATGGGTGCTCAGCTTCTCAAGGAAGTTGCAGCAAAGACCAACGATGTTGCAGGTGACGGAACAACCACAGCAACTGTTCTTGCTTGGTCCATTACCAAGGAAGGCATGAAGAGCGTAGCTGCAGGTGTCAACCCAATGGGTATCAGAAGAGGTATCGACAAGGCTGTCCAGGATGCAGTTGAATGCATCAAGAGCGAAGCTAAGATGATCCAGGACAAGGAGGAAATCGCTCAGGTAGCTTCCATTTCCGCCAATAACGACAGATCCATCGGCGATGAGATTGCAAACGCAATGGATAAGGTAGGAAAGGACGGTGTCATTACTGTTGAAGAAAGCAAGACCATCGATACTACTGTCGACTTCGTTGAAGGCATGCAGTTCGACAGAGGTTATCTCTCTGCATATTTCTGCAACAACAGAGACACTATGACATGTGTAATGGATAATCCATACATCCTTATCTACGACAAGAAGATATCCAACATGAAGGAACTTCTTCCTCTCTTGGAGAAGGTTGCACAGTCCGGCAAGCCACTTGTGATGATTGCAGAGGATGTAGACGGTGAAGCTTTGGCTACACTTGTCCTCAACGCTGTAAGAGGAACACTCAATGTCTGTGCCGTAAAGGCTCCAGGCTTCGGTGACAGAAGAAAGGCAATGCTTGAAGATATTGCAGTACTTACAGGCGGACAGGTGATCACAGAAGAACTTGGCATGAAGCTTGAGGATGCAGATATCTCAATGCTCGGCAGGGCAAAGAGAGTCACAATCGACAAGGACAACACAACTATCATCAATGGCGCAGGCTCTGCTTCCGACATCAAGGATAGAATCGCTATGATCAAGGTCCAGATTGCAGACTGCACATCCGACTATGACAAAGAGAAGCTCCAGGAGAGACTTGCAAAGCTTGCAGGCGGTGTTGCAGTCGTAAACGTAGGTGCAGCTACAGAAGTCGAGCTCAAGGAAAAGAAGCACAGAGTGGAAGACGCCCTCAGCGCAACACGTGCAGCCATTGAGGAAGGTGTAATCCCTGGTGGCGGTGTAGCACTTGTCCAGGCATCCAAGGTTTTGGAATCCAAGTCCCTTGAAGGCATGACGGAAGAAGAGAAGGTTGGATACAAGATTGTAAGAAGAGCTCTTGAAGAGCCTATCAGACAGATCAGCGAAAACGCTGGGGTTGATGGTGCAATCGTAGCCGACAAGTGTAAGAACGCAGAAAAGGGTGTAGGCTTCGATGCCAATACAATGCAGTGGGTCAACATGGTTGAAGCTGGAATCATCGACCCTGTGAAGGTTACAAGAAGCGCTCTTCAGAACGCAGCTTCCATTGCAGCACTTATTCTTACAACAGAGTGTGCTGTTACAGATATTCCTGCTCCTGCAGCTCCTGCAATGCCGGCAGGTAACCCTGAAATGGGCATGATGTGATGAACGACACAAGATGGGCCTCCTAAGGGAGACCCATTCTTAAGTGTTGACCCCCTAAAATATCACATGCTATCCTTTTCTCTATTATAGAGAGGTAATCAAATGAACTCACTTGTACTTATGGCGGCTGATTCAGCCTCATCCGCTTCTATGACATCTTCACTGATAATGTTTGCTGCAATCATTCTCATCTTCTATTTTCTTATTTATAGACCACAGAAGAAGAGAGACAAGGAAGCAAAGGCAATGCTTGCTGCAATGAAGAAGGGTGATAAAGTCGTCACTATCGGTGGAATCCATGGAACTGTCGTTACTGTCAAAGACAAGACGGTGGTCGTCAAGGTTGATGACTCTGCAAGAATCGAATTCTCCAAGGAAGCTATTTCTTCTGTAACAAGCAAAGATGCTGTAAAGGCAGCTCCGGAAGCAGCCAAGAAGGACAAAAAGGCTGTTGAAAACAAGACGGAAGAGAGTGCTGCAAAGGAAGAAGCAGCTCCAGAAACAGAAACAAAGACTGAAGAGACTAAATAAATCATGAAGAAGACAGGCAGAATCTTGCTGGTTCTGTTGGTGGTGGTCGTTGCGTCATTACTTCTTTACCCTACAGTAAAGTGGTATGTGTTTACACCTCAGTCCATCAAAGAATTGGCTGCCGGATCAAACCTTCAGATACGTGAATACTCCCGTGGGCAGGCCTCACGGGATGTTCGCGTTCTTAAGGATATGGCGAAAACAACACCTGATGGCGAGGTGGACAAAGAGTTCAAGTACCTTGAAAAAAAGGCTAAGGAAATATTGAAGAGTAACGGAAAGAGTGTGCCTTCCGATTGGACATGGTACACGCTTCTCTCCTCCTTCCCTGATGAAGCGATGTTCTTCGACGCTGTAGAAGAGTCATACAGGGTTGAAATAATGAATGCAAAAAACCTTTCCCAACGTGTATTGAACCTTGGTTTGGACCTGAGGGGAGGTATGTCCATTCTTTTGGATGCGGATACCACTGTATTTGAAGAAAAGAATGGCAGGGTACCCACAGAGGAAGAACTGACAGCCCTTCTTACAGAAGATATCGACGTCCTTTCCATGCGCATCGACCAATTCGGTGTCACTGAACCGGATATAAGACTACAGGGAAAGGACCAGATCCTTATTGAGATACCGGGGGAAGCTGATCCTGAAAGAATAAACTCCTTCCTCCGTTCATCCGGTTCCCTTTCCTTCCACCTTGTAGACAATGCTTTGACCAGTAAGGTGAATGCTGAATACAAGAAGAATCCAAGTTCCTTCATCGACGATGACGGCAGACTTGTGTCTTCAGACTATATTCCTGAAGGAAAGACCCTCTTGGGATACTATGCCCAGGATGAGTATGGAATCGAGTATATGGATAGCCTTGTGGTCATATATGACCAGATCGCCCTTGACGGCAGCCATATTGAAAGCGCGAAGGTTTCAGAGGGTTCCACAAATAATGTAGCCAACATTTCTCCTTCCATAAACTTCACTTTGGATGTTGAGGGAGGAAACATATTCTATGCCTTCACTTCCGCCCACAAAGGGGAGCCTCTTGCCCTTGTAATGGATGACAAGGTGAAGAGTGTGGCCACCATCAACGATGCCATCAGGGATTCAGTATCCCTTACCGGAGCCTTTACCCATGAAGAAGCCCAATCTCTGGCAGTTGTCTTGAAGACCAGTTCCCTGCCAATAGAGTTGAAGGTTACTTCCCAGTCCGCCATAGGCGCCACATTGGGTGATGACAGCGTAAAGATAGCCCTCAAGGCCCTTCTTGCGGGAGTATTGCTTGTTGTTGTCTTCATGGTGGTCTACTATGGTTTTTCAGGACTGGTTGCAGATTTTGCGCTGTTGATGAATCTGTTTATGATGATAGCCCTTCTTTCCGCCTTGAACTTTACTTTGACACTGGCATCCATTGCAGGAATAGTCCTGACTTTGGGAATGGCCATAGACGCCAACGTAATCATCTATGAAAGAATGAAGGAAGAGAAGGCCTTGGGCAAAAGCGGGTATGAAGTGGTGAAAGCAGGATTCTCCAGAGCTTTCTGGACCATAATGGATTCCAACGTGACCACAATCATCGCTGCCGTTGTACTTATTATACTAGGTACAAGTGCAGTGAAGGGCTTTGCGGTCACCCTGGCGGTGGGAATTGCCTGTTCCCTCTTTACTTCTCTATTGTTGTCACACTTGTTGTTTGACATCTTCATTACTGAAGACAACTTCAGGCAAGTCCATTTGGGATGGAGGAGAAAATGATTAAACTCGATGTTTTGAAATACAAAAAGTCCGCCTTCATATTCTCCTTGTTGTTCATAGCCATAGGCGTGGTTGTATTTATTGTAGCCGGAGGATTCAACAAGGGTATCGACTTCGGCTCCGGTTACTCGGAGACCTTCCAAGTGGCTCCTTTGGGTTTCTCGGTGACTTACAAAGGAGACAGGGGGGCATCCCTTTCTGTTTCCGACAACACTTTGGTGCTGCAGTTCAGAGATGGGGAAGGCGTCGAGGAACATAGATTCCCATATTCAGAGTATCCACTCTCCGGAGATGTGGCTTCAGCCCTTTCCCAGCTGGGACTGGGAGTGACGGTGGCAGATGCCGATTTGGAGACTCAATATCTTGTTTCAGGTTTCGGATATCCTGCATCCCTCTCATCCACTCCCCATAGGGTGAACTTCTCGACTCTCAGAGAGGATGTGACCATAGAAGATGTAAGGGACGCTGTATCTGAAATAAGCGGAGCCAAGGTACAGACTGTGGGGGACAAGAACAAAGCACAGTTCCAGGTAAGGATAGTACTGGATGAGGATGAAGGACAGGAAGAGGCAGGAGAAAAGGTAGGAGATGCCCTTTCATCATATTTCGGAGGAGAGAACATTGTGGTGCTCCAGTCCAACTTTGTGGGACCAAAGTTCTCATCCGCC
>JALFRH010000059.1 GCA_022785155.1 Spirochaetales bacterium | reverse complement strand
GATGGACTGAAGAGAAGGGAGTGATAGTGACTTTTCTTGTAACGATTACCAGCTCCCCTTCATTCCTGCTATCTAAGACAATGGACTTGTCCCCCACTTTTGGTATGGGTTCCTTTTCCACTTCATAGGAAATAAGGGAGGATGCAGTACCCCGTTTCTTTCCTTCCTTCACCAAGGCCAAAAGCTCATCAGCCTCCTTTCCTCCCCCGCAAAACGCCCAGGCTTGACATTCCTCGTCCCTATTGCCTTCTTCCAAATATCCTTTCCACAATTCTTCTTTCTTCATTGCCGTCTCTTTTCCAACACAGCCATTATGAAGCACAAATACTCACTTGCACCATTCTCCATGCTTTTTCTGTCCCCTACGGCATACTCATTCTCTTGCTTCAGCCAGTCATCCCAGGCTTCGTCGTCTGTCTCCATCTTCCTGCACTCCAATAGTTCAAAGTCCTTTGAAGAGGAAAATATATCTTTCCAGTATTCCAGGTCTTTAATGTACTCAAGCTGTTCCTCTGTCCATGATAGAAGTAAACACTCAGGATAATTGCCTTTGAAGTCTTCTTCCATGGCAGTTATAGCCAGGTATATTCTTCCGCCTTTCTTTATGAATGGACTAATTTTGTCATCAAGAAATGCTTTGTCTCTTCCAAAGCAGTTCCAGCTGTCTATACAAGTCATTCCATCAAAGAACTCCTTTGGAAAGTCAAGGGAAGTCGCATCGGCCTTGACGGCGGTCACTTCTCCGTTTTTCACCCCTTCCCTTCTGAAGAACTCACTGTTCTCCTCGCTGTTGCTCCATAGGTCCGCAGCATATACCTTTGGTCCATACTCTTTGTGGATAAATAGGCTTGTCAGTCCCGTACCCGAACCCAAGTCGCATATGACCATATCCTTACCCAGACCTCTGTTTTCCAATAGCTCTTCAGCAAGCTTCAAAGGATTGGGGCCCATAATCATGCCATATAGTCTTTCATATTTCACACTTCTCTTGTATTCCATTTCTTTCCTCCAATATATCTCTCATTTCCTTTTCTATTCCTTCTTTCAGTTTCCCCTCGTCTTCCCCCATGTCAAAGAGTGAGTAGGAAAGAAACATTACACCCCATAGCCTCATGGCTTTTATCTCCGCTTCCTTTACATTGAGGCTCTCAAAGATGTCTTTTGTATAACAAAGCGGCCCTTTGACAAAGTTATCATCCCACTTTCTCTTCAGCTCTTCCCTCTTGAATCTTTCCAAGGATAGAAGCCTACGATACTCCTTTGCCTTTTTATCCATTGTCCAGTATTCAAATTGAGAGAGGGCGAAAGAAAGAAAGTTTTCCTTCTCTATCTTTTCATACTCCTTTCCATCCTCTTCTTTGGTGTGTTCCGGTACACACCTCTCCCTGGCCCTCTTTCCGTCTTCTTCATCCATCATTGCTACAATGGAAGAAAGAATCTCATCCTTAGAGTCATAATGCTTGAAAAGCGCCGCCTTACTAAGTCCAAGCTCCGATGAAATGTCGCTGAGGCTGGTTCCATCAAAGCCCTTGGCGCTGAAAAGCTCCAATGCTTTCAGGCATATTTCTTCTTTTGTATTGCTTCTTGTCATAGGTATATATTAGTTACCGCTCGGTAACTATGTCAAGAATTTATCTTTTGCAACCAATGGTTGCGCTATTTCAAGCTGAAATCGGTTTAAATAAGGAAGAATAAAGTGGAAAATAAAACCAAGAGGAGGCCATATGACCATAGGCGAAAGACTAGTAGAAGAGAGAAAAAAGCTACATTTGACTCAGGAAGAACTGGGTTTGAAGCTGAATATAAGCAGACAGGCCATTTCAAAGTGGGAAAGCGGCCTTTGCCTTCCCGATACAGCAAACCTAATTAAGCTTTCTTCCCTTTTTTCCTGTAGTGTCGATTACATTCTCAGAGGAAACGAAAGGGAAATAGAAAACAAAGAAGAAACAAATGTCAGTCTCCCCTACCAAAAGATAAAGACAAAGGAAAAGCACAGCGAGAAGACACTGATGGGCCTACCTCTATGGTCCATTGGATATAATGCAAAAGGCTTCTTTTCTCTAGGCTTCAGGTCCCAAGGAGTATTCTCTCTTGGCTTTATATCAAAGGGAATCTGCTCCCTTGGCTGCTTCTCCTTTGGAGGAATATCAATCGGCATGGCATCCCTGGGTGCCCTCTCTTTAGGAACCTTTTCCGTGGGGATACTGTCACTGGGTGCCATATCCATTGCCCTTATAGCCTCCCTAGGGGCCATCAGCATCGCACCACTGTCCCTGGGCTCATTATCTATAGGAGAAGTATCTGTAGGAGCATTTTCCAGAGGAAGATGGTTCAGCTATGGAGATAATGCCAAGGGCTTTATATCAATATCAAAGACCAAGGTCAGCGGGGACTATACCGCCCTTCTTCCTCTAAAAAAAGGAGAGGGAGAGTATCTTTATTCGATGCTGAAGGATAATATCCCCTGGTACCTTAGATGGACACTTGGAAGCATAAAGCACCTCTTGGGCCTATGATCAAAAAATCTTCACGTTTCCATGGCCAGGAAATACCCTGAAGCCGGAAGGGATCAACTCCTTCATCCTCTCCCTTTCCTTTTTGGATAGAAGGGGATCTGTATCCACGCTGGTCATCAATACAGGAGCCAGTGTGTTATATTCCCTCTGCTCCTCCGTCATATCTTTCACATTTACCCAAATATCCCCGGTAAAGGCGACCTTCTCTTTTTCCAGCAATAAGAGAGACTCACCCTTCAGGTGGCCTCCAGCCCCTTCAAAGAGAGTGAAATCCAGGCCTTCCCAGCTCCAGGTTCCACTCTTTTCAATGGGGTATTGATTGAAATCAGGCTCCCCTCCCACAGCCTCCACCCTATCCATTTCAGGTAGGGAATAGTGTGTAAGGATCTTGCACATTCTTATATATGGACGATGGAGTCTGTTTTCTTCCCTCAACCCATCCTGTCCTTTGGACTCTTTTTCAAGGCAGTCCCTACTTCTCTTTGAAGAGACTATTTTATCAAAGAAGGGAAATAGTCCACCATGGTCTACGTCTGCATGGGTGAGAAACATGGTCCTATCCATTTTTCTCCAAGAAGGAAGGAGGGAGTCAAAGAGTTTCTCCATTTCTTTTCTATATAGGGCATAACCGCTATCTATGGCCAA
>JALFRH010000058.1 GCA_022785155.1 Spirochaetales bacterium | reverse complement strand
ATCTATAGAGGGCGTTGAAGAAAAACCACTTGAGATAGAGGACGATATATCTCAAGAGGTTTTTCTTCAACGCTCTCTATAGACAGTACTTCACTTTCTCTCTCACTGTTTTCTATTTCAATTCTACTGCTTTCTGTGTCTTCTATATTCTCTTTCTCCATTGGACCTTCTTCTTTCATGGATACTTCCTCGCGCTCAATGGAATAAGAAATCTCTTGGTCTATTTCCTCAACCTCTTCCTTCATTTCTTCAGGGAAGGAGAGAGCCTCTCTTTCCTCTTTATTGATATCAATATTTGAGATAACCATCATCAACCCCAAGAGAATCATGACCAAAGCCCCGATTCTAACGCTGTATTTGACCACCTTCCTATATTTCTGGAAAAACCTAAGGAGAGAGGAAGTGAAGAAGCCTAAGAGAATAAAGGGAATAGTGAAACCCAAGGAGTATGATAGCAGATATAGCTCTCCCTTAAGAGACGAGGAGGCCATTATAAGGACAGAAGAGAGAATTGGGCCTATACATGGTGTCCAAGAGAAAGAGAAGGAGAAACCCAAGAGAAAGGACAAGAGGGGACCCTTGGCCTTATATGTATCGATTTTTATTCTCTTCTCTTTCTTCGCCCCATACTTCGTGCCATAAAAAAAGAGCTGAAAGGCACCAAAGAGGATGATCACAGCCCCGCCTATGACACTGAAAAGCCTGGTATTACGGGAGAATATCCTTCCTATTCCCTTTACTCCCAGGGAAAGGATGAAGAATGTAAGGGATATTCCAAGGACAAAGAAGAGGGTGTTTAAGAGGACTCTCCCTCTTTTGTAGACGATTTCCCCCTTCTCGTTTCTCTCGGCGTTTCCTCCTGAGAGAAAAGAAAAGTAGACGGGAAGAAGGGGAAGGACGCAGGGGGAGAAGAAAGATAAGACTCCCTCAAGAAAGGAAGCAAACACCGAAATTTCCGATAAACTGATAATATCCACAATCTTCTCCTTTTAAAGAACCGGAGCATTCGCCCCGGCCGAAATCATTCTTCAAATCCCTTTGGATTCTTCTTCTGCCAGTTCCAAGAGTCACGGCACATATCAATAAGATTGTACTTTGCCTTCCAGCCAAGCTCCGCTTCAGCCTTCTTGGGGTCTGAGTAGCATACGGCTATGTCCCCTGCCCTACGTGGCTTTATTTCATATGGAATCTTCACACCGTTGGCTTCTTCAAAGGCTTTCACCACATCCAGAACTGAGTATCCAGTACCTGTACCTAGGTTGTATATGGCGACTCCACACTTGTTTTCAATGGCCTTCAGAGCCTTTACATGGCCCTCTGCAAGGTCCACCACATGGATGTAATCCCTTACACCTGTTCCATCATGGGTAGGATAATCGTCACCGAAGACATTAAGGTGATCCAATCTCTTTACAGCCACCTGGGTGATATATGGCATAAGGTTGTTTGGAATGCCGTTGGGGTTCTCACCTATGAGGCCGCTCTTATGGGCTCCGATAGGGTTGAAGTACCTGAGAAGAACGATGTTCCAAGGATTCTCTACCTTGTTCTTCTCGTCTCCTGTCCTTAGATCCATAAGGATCTCTTCAAGCATGCTCTTTGTCTGGCCATAGGGGTTGGTGCACTTTCCCTTGGGGCACTCTTCGGTAATCGGGATTATGGCCGGATTACCATAAACAGTTGCAGAGGAGGAGAAGATGATGTTCTTTACATTATGCTTTCTCATTACATCCACAAGAACCAAGGTTCCGCCGATATTGTTGTCATAATACTCCCAAGGTTTTACAACACTCTCCCCGACAGCCTTCAAGCCTGCAAAGTGAATGACGGCGTCGAAGGAGTTCTCGCTGAATACTCTCTCCAAGCCTTCCCTGTCCCTGATATCGCATTCATAGAAAGGAATCTTTCTTCCCACTATTTCTTCCACTCTTTTTACGGCAATGGGACTTGAGTTCACAAGATTGTCAAGGATAGTGACTTCATGTCCGTTCTCCACCAATGAGACCACTGTGTGTGAGCCGATGAATCCAGCTCCACCTGTAACGAGAATATTCATTTCTTTTTCTCCTTTTATGTTCTGGCACCTTTGAAGTATCCCAAGTCCCTAAGTTTCTCAACTACCCTTGAGACAGCCTCTTCAGCGTCTTTCTTTTCCATGGCTTCGCTCATGACCCTTACAACAGGTTCTGTTCCGCTGGCTCTTACAAGGACCCTGCCCTTTCCGTCAAGGCTGTCTTCAGCCTCCTTTACGGCAGTCTTCACCCTCTCGTCCTCCATTGTGGCCTTCTTGTCGCTGACAATGACGTTCACAAGGACCTGAGGATAGTCCTTCATCTTCTCCGAGAGCTGAGATAGTGTCTTACCCGACTTAACCATTACTTCCGAGAGAAGAAGGGATGTAAGGATTCCATCTCCTGTATTGAGGTAGTCGTTGAAGATGATATGACCTGACTGCTCACCACCGATGATGTTTCCATGTTCCATCATATATTCATGGACGAATCTATCCCCAACCTTTGTCTGGGTATAGAGGATGCCTTCATCTT
>JALFRH010000042.1 GCA_022785155.1 Spirochaetales bacterium | reverse complement strand
TGAATAAAGTCTTGACCTTGTATATTCGGTAGAAAATTCAGTGCCAAGATCGTCAAGTATAAGTAATTCACATTCTGTAACTCGCTGTCCAATATAGTCAGCATCATCATTTTTGCCGTTTGAGAATTCTGCCTTAGACATAGCTCTGAACATGTCTCCGGCTCTTTCATAAACAACTGAATGCTGTCTTTCTATAAGTGCCTTTGCAATACAGTTGCTTAAAAAGGTCTTTCCTGTACCTGCAGGGCCTGAGGCGAATATAATCTGGTTTGAAGCCAGAGCATTGATGAACTCTTTCTGATTCTTTGTCTTGGGCCATACTGTCTTACCAAGGACAGATATGGTTTCCTTAATGACTTTTTCCTTGGGAGGCTCCTCTTTATTCTCCTCTTCGTCAATCTCCTGGCTTATGGCCTGGAACTCCATATATATCTCGCCTTCGTCAAGGACGCCTCTTTCCCTACCCTTTTCCTCCAATCTCTTCATCAAAGGAATAAACTTGGGACTATTGCGAAATATTGTAAGGCTGTCACCACGGACAGCCATATCGGAGCCTAAGATCAATTCGAGATAGGAGAGATTTCTATCATTAGGCCCCAAAACGCTCTCTGCGCTGTCATCTCCAAATACATATGTTTCAGCCATTTATACTTTCTCCCATATCAGCGTTCCGTCTTCTCCTACAACCTGTCTCCAATTCTCTTCAACCTTCAAATCAGGCATTGTCTTCCAAGAGAGAAAAACAGAAAATGATGGTCTAAGTGTATATACACTTCCGCCCACTACACTGGATTTTACTATCTCGGTTGAGTATTTGCAATTCAGGTTCCAGTCATCCATTACATGAATAGCCTCCAAAGATATGGAACGAAGGATAAAGGATGTATTGTTTCTCCCTTCCCCGAAGAAGTCCATGCTGTTTTTCAAGTCGTCGATTACTTTATTGACTGAGAAGGCATCCCCGATGAAATATGAACCGATGCTATTGTTTTCCGTTACAAAGGAAAGCTGGAAATCCAGGAACTGGGCTATGGAAAAGATTATCTGGGGCTCTATAGAGAAAGAGGACCTGTTTTTGTCTCTGTTGAGATAGTTCAATGATGAATTAAGAGACAACGAGGCATAGATCCTTCCCTTCCATAGCTGGATGCTTTGGCTCTTAATATCTGTCTTGAGGGATATCTTTTCCAAGTCTATCTCATTGTCTCCTACAGAAGAATAGACAATGGAAGAAGAAAGAGCCCCAAGCTTTATATTTGTGGTCAGGCCATTGAACCAAGAGGAATATCCGCTGGAATTCTCAGGAACATAATCGACCTTCTCCTCGATGGAATACTTTTTATCAGTGGTGTAAAGATACAAGGATCCATATATCCTAAGCTTCCCCGGATCGTAGCTTCCAGTAAAACCATCGAAGCCATATTGGGACTCCACAGATAAACTTGCATAGTTTCCGGTAAGAGAGAACTTCAGGTTACTCTTCTGAGGCTTGATGACATCGTCTATCTCTTTAAAGCTCCAAGAAAAAGAAGAAGAGAAGATGTTATAAGAATAGGAAAGAGAAGGAGTGATGGAAAGGGAAAGAGGAGGAAGCACCAATGACAGCTTTCCCGAAAACTTACCGAAGCTGGAATCAAAAGTCTTTGAGAACTGTATTTCATGGGTCTTTACAGAAGACTTATCCCATGTAAAAGGCGTCTCTTCCCTGCTGTTGCTTTCCACATTGTCACCGTTGTCATATATCTTTGTCTCAGAGACATCATCTAGGGAATATAGCTTTAGAGACAATGTGTAATTCATGAATAGAGAAGGAATTGTTATATTTAAATTATTATTAATGGATACATTTTCCTTTACTGTGGCTCCTTCATATGAAGAATAGACTGTCTTTGTGTTCTTCAAGGAATAGGATGGCGTCAATGTATTTTTGATGGAAAGAATATTACCAAGGACTCCATCCATATTCACCTTTCCAGATAACACATAGGATGAAAGGGAGCCTTTTTCTTCTCCGTTGGAATAAGTCTTTTCGTTTAATACATCCCCGGAGAAGGACCAGCCTGCCTTAAGATTGGTTTCAGGTGTTTTTGTTGCACTCTTTGAATCATCGGTAGAAAACTTGTATTTTTCTCCCAAGAGAGGATCCATGATCTTTTCTTTCTCTGTCGCACTTTCATTTTCCTTCGCATCTTTAGTATCCGCTATGCTCTTCAAATCAAAGAGGGAGCCGCTGAGGGAGAAAGAAAGAGATGGAGACTCTATTTCAGAAATAAGGAATTCATCCTTTGAAGAGTTATATTTATATGTCTCATTGAAAGAGATGTTTTTCAGGCTGAAGGATGACAAATAGAAACCAGTGTACTTACTTGGCAGCGTCCAAGAGCCGGACAAAGACCTGGAGAATGATGAAATGGAGCTTTTGTCTTTTGGAAGGTTTGTCTCCTCCCCCAATAGTGGGCTGATGGAAAAACCCGTAAGTCTGGAGGAGAAATCCCTCAATACATACTGGTCTGAATAAAATGGATAACTGAGCTTGAGATTAAACCCAAAAGCCGAGAGTTCAACGGAGTTCTCACCATAGAATCTGAACTTCTCGTTTTTTTTGCTTACAGGGGAAGTGTATCCGATACCATCCAAGACTTTGATTCTCAGTTTTCCCATAAAGAGAATAAACTCTCCGCTTAAGGCGGCATGGAGCCCTCCCTTTGGTAGAGAAACACCGTCGGATCCTGAAAAACTATCCAAAAAGAGAGCCAAATAACTATCTGAGTCCAAGAACAGTGTAGAAATATCAGCATTTTCCTCTTCTCCATAATAAAAGCCCTTTGGCACATAGGAGCTTTGGTCTCCTGTAGCTTTGAGAATGGAAGAGAATGAACTGGATTCATCGGCTTCTTCAATTCCCGGATAGTGTCCGAAGAGTTCAAAGGTGGTATTTACAAAGGCACCCTTGGAAGAACTGAAGCCGAATACCGGATTACCAAGTATTCTTGATCCTGGATAGAAGAAGAATGGAAGATAGAACATCGGTACCCTTCCGATGTTGAAGAACATGGAAGACATGAACATGTCCTCTCCTGGAAGAATTGCGATTCGGGAAGCAGATATGGATGAGTAGGCATCCCTGGGATTTGATGTAATATATCCCTTGTCATAAAGCATATATCCGGAGGATGAATAAGAGAGTGTTTCACCGGTGGTAAAGAAAGAAACACTCTCTTCTTCACTGTTTTTTCTGGTTGTTTCAGTAGTTCCTCCGCTTATTACAAAATCACCCTTTTCCCATAAAAGTGTAAACACATCGGCCTTGATCTCTTGGATGGCTGCGTCTTTTTGGCCATCTATAAAGACTACGTTTCCCAAGGCGGTAATCTTCTTGTTCTCAGTATCAAGGATCAAGGTGGAAGAAGAGAGGGTCTTTGGTTTTTCATCACCATAGGAGAAGGATATGGATACGTTTCCATCGAGTATCACAGTTCCATTATTCTCTTTCAAAGAGTCGGAATTCAGTATCTGAAGTGAGTAATCAACTTTTTCCTCATTACTCTCTTCATCTACTTTGACCTCGACCTCTTCCAGACCCAGGGCTTGAAACAACCTTGACCTTATTTCCTCATCGCTTCCACCATCATCCACTCCCCTTTCCCTTGCAATGGACTTGAGGACATCTCCTTCTGCAAACAAAATGGTTTCTCCATTTATTGAATACAATAAGGAGAGGGAGAATAATAAGCATGACAATAGAAGCAATAATCTTTTCTTCAACGCAGGAACTTCCTTAAAAAGTATCCAGTGTAACTATCCTTTGAGTCAACAATTCTTTCTGGTTCACCCTTTGCAACTATGGTGCCGCCGCCGTCTCCACCTTCAGGACCAAGATCTATGATCCAGTCTGCACACTTGATTACATCAAGGTTGTGTTCAATGACAATAACGGTATTCCCTTGGTCCACCAAAGTCTGCAAAACTTCCAAGAGTTTCTTTACATCTGCAAAATGAAGTCCTGTAGTAGGCTCATCAAGAATATACAGGGTCTTTCCTGTCTGTATCTTGGAAAGCTCCAAGGCAAGCTTTACCCTTTGAGCCTCTCCTCCGCTGAGAGTAAGGGCGCTTTGACCTAGGGTTACATAATCCAGTCCTACATCCATCAAAGTCTTCAGCTTCCTTCTGATCTTTGTATGTGCAGAGAAGAATTCATAGGCTTCCGCCACTGTCATATCCAAGACTTCACTGATGTTCTTTCCCTTGTATGTAACAGCCAAAGTCTCCCTGTTGTACCTCTTTCCTCCGCATACATCACACTTTACATATACGTCGGACAAGAAGTGCATCTCGATTTTAATTGTGCCGTCACCAGAGCAGTTTTCACATCTTCCTCCTGGAATATTGAAGGAGAATCTTCCAGCATTGTATCCTCTTGCCTTTGCTTCAGGCAGGGATGCATAGAGTTCCCTTATGGCGCCGAAGAGGTCTATATATGTTGCAGGGTTTGATCTAGGTGTCCTTCCAATGGGACTCTGGTCTATTGCAACCAGTTTATCTATATACTCCAAACCCTTGATGGACTCATATCCATCCTTCTTCTCTTTTTTCTTAAAGAGTTTTCTCTTTACGGCCGGCTGGAGTATTTCATTAAGGAAGGTTGACTTTCCAGACCCGGAAACACCTGTAATACATACAAACTTTCCAAGAGGAATCTCCACGTCAATATTCTTCAGGTTATTCTTGGAGCAGCCCTCAACCACAATGCTCTTTCCATTACCACGTCTTCTCTCTTTAGGTACATCGATGGTAAGGACTCCGGAGAGATAGCGGCCTGTAATGGAGTCAGGGTTCTTCTCGATTTCCTCCGGAGTGCCTTTGGCAATTATCTCTCCTCCCCTATCTCCGGCACCTGGGCCCAGATCCACCACATAATCGGCTTCCCTTATGGTATCTTCATCGTGTTCCACAACAAGCACAGTGTTTCCAAGATTCTTTAATCTCTTGAGGGTATCGATGAGTTTCTCATTATCCCTTTGGTGGAGGCCGATACTAGGCTCATCCAATACATACAATACTCCTGTAAGGGCTGATCCTATTTGTGTGGCCAACCTGATTCTCTGGCTTTCTCCACCACTGAGAGTGGCTGCATAACGATAGAGTGTAAGGTACCCCAGTCCGACATCGTTCAAAAAGGTGAGACGAGAGGTTATCTCCTTAAGTATTTGGGAAGAGATCTCCTTTTCTGTATCAGTAAGAGGCAACTGGGTGAAGAAACGAAGAGATTCCTTTACACTCATTCTAGTGGCGTCGATAATGGAAAGGCCATTGATCTTCACAGACAAAGCTTCTTTTCTCAATCTCTCTCCATGACAGCCGCTGCACTCCACTTCAGACATGAAGTCTTGATAGAATGAAACCATATTCATGGATTCAGTCATCTTCTTTCTTCTTATAAGTTCAGGAATTATTCCTTCATAGCTTTTGTGTTGCGTATATGTGGTGCCATTGGAGGATGTATAACTATAATCCAGTTCATCTCCTCCTCCATATATCATAATGTCAAGAAACCAATCCGGAAGATCACAGATAGGTGTAGACAGCTTGAAGCCATAATGGGAAAAGAGAGTCTCAAGTCCCGCCCTATAGGTCTTGGCCTTGGGGCTGTGGGTGGCAATACCACCATCATTATAACTGAGGCTCCTGTCCGGGATAATCTTATCAATATCGAACTCTTCTGAGTAACCAAGTCCATTACACTTGGGGCAGGCACCAATGGGAGAGTTGAAGGAGAAGAATCTTGGCTCTATTTCAGGAATAGTGATACCACAGTCAGGACAGGAGTTCTTTTGGTTATAGAGCTCTCTTGTACCCTCGTCCACATAGTATACTTCAACCAAACCTCCACTCATATCGCAGGCCTTCTCCACGGCTTCACTTATACGAGTCCTTGCTTTTATGTTGTTCTTGACTCTATCCACAACAATGGAAACATTGTGTTTAAGCTTCTTTTCAATCTGTGGGATACCCTCGTCAAGGTTATATATCTTTCCGTCGATCTCCGCCTTCATGTATCCGATTTTCAAGGCATCTTCCAAGACTTGTCTGTATTCGCCCTTCTTTCCTCTTGCCAAGGGAGAGAGAATGATAAGTTTGCCCTCTTCAGGATGGGAGAAGATGAAATCCATGATCTGGTCTATAGATACTTCAGTTATTTCCCTGCCACACTTGGGACAATACAAATGACCGATTCTTGCCCATAGAAGTCTATAGTAATCATAGATTTCAGTTACTGTCCCCACAGTAGACCTGGGGTTTCTGTTAGTTGATTTCTGCTCGATGGCAATAGCAGGACTCAAGCCGTCGATACTGTCTACATCAGGCTTTTCCAGTCTTCCCAGAAACATTCTTGCATATGAAGATAAAGATTCCATATATCTTCTTTGACCTTCGGCAAATATAGTGTCGAAGGCGAGACTACTCTTTCCCGAACCGCTTAACCCTGATATGACGACAAGGGAGTTTTTGGGTAAGGAAATATCAATATTCTTCAAATTATGTTCTCTGGCACCTTTGACCACTATCATATCATTCATTGCTCATCTCCAAGAAAGTGAAAGAAGATACTCTTTCCTTATTATCATAGGACAATCCATGAGATGATATAATAGAGACAAAAGAAAGTGAACCACTATCATTTTATCTTCTAAATGACTTGATGATAGATTTCAATCTCTCGAAGTCTATAGGCTTTGAAATGTGCGCATTCATTCCAGAAGCCATGCTGGCCTTTACATCATCTTCAAAGGCGTTTGCCGTCATGGCGATTATAGGGATGGACTTCGCCCTAGTATTGTTGGAGGCCCTTATTCTTCTGGCACTTTCATACCCATCCATTATCGGCATCTGGATATCCATGAAAATCATATCGAATTCATCAGGGCTTTCTTCAGTGAAAACTCTCAAGGCTTCAAGACCGTCTTCAGCTATTGCACACTTTATTCCTATGCTGTCCAATAGTTCGGTAATGATCTCGGCATTTATCTCATTGTCCTCTGCAACAAGGATCTTAACACCTGAGAAATCATTACTATTATTTCCTTCTTCCTCTGTATTTGCCTTATTCTGATAATAAGTATCCAACACACGCTGGAAGTTTGAAAGGAAGAATGGTTTAGGAAGGAATAGATCGACCCCTGCTTTTTTCGCTTCATCTTCTATCTCAGAGACATCGTATGAAGAGAGAACGAAGATAGGTACATCCTTTCCTATTTCTTTCCTTATTCTTCTAACACACTCCACCCCATCCATGTCAGGCATCTTCCAGTCAAGAATAATGACATCATAGGAGTTATTGTCTTCATATGCCTTAGTAGCTTTATCCACAGATTCCAAGCCACCTATAGCAGCATCACACTCCAGTCCAGCATCGGACAGGATAGACTGGATGTTTTCTGTGACATCTATCTCGTCATCTCCCACTAGGACTCTTGTTATTTCGTGGTCAGCAAAGAAATTATCATCGTTTTCATCAAGAGGGACAGAGAAGATCAAGTCTACGGTGAATACACTACCCTTACCCAGCTCCGACTGGATATCTATTGTTCCTCCCATTAAATCGATAATGCTCTTAGTAATGGACATACCTAGACCAGTCCCCTGGATCTTATTGGTCATTGAGTTTGTTTCCCTACTGAATGGTTCGAATATTTTCTCTATAAACTCCCTGCTCATCCCCTGTCCATTGTCAGAGACGATGAACCTCAAGTGACAAGTCTGCCCATTATTTCCATATCCCTCTACAACAAGAGATATGGTTCCATTCTTTTCTGTGTATTTAACAGCGTTGGAAAGGAGGTTCAACAGTATCTGGGTAAGTCTGAGTTTATCTGCATAAATATATGGTGGGATATTGCCCTTTGTCTTTATTTCAAAAGACTGTTTTTTAGACTTTGTCTGTACCTGTACTATCTCGCTGATATTATTTATGACCTCAGAGACGTCGACTTTATCTGAGTTGAGACTTGTCCTTCCACTCTCTATCTTACTCATGTCCAAGACATCGTTGATCAAGGACAAAAGATGCTGAGACGAGTATGTTATTTTCTTTCCGATTTCGATGACTTTATTCTTATCGTCTGCATCTTTTATAAGAAGTGTGGAGTAACCTACAATGGCATTCATAGGGGTTCGGATATCGTGAGACATATTGGCAAGGAAGTTACTCTTCGCAGCATTGGCGTTCTTTGCAATCTCCAAAGAAGAAGAAAGTGCGTTCTGGAGTTTTCTTTCCTCGCTTCTATCGGATATTACGATGACTATTCTCTTTAAGGATCCGAACTCCGTGTGATATGCAGTAATCTCCAAATATCTTGTTTCACCGCTATCGTTATTTAGATACTCCTGGGTCCAAGATATCTTGTCTTTTTTATTAAGCTCCATCAGGTTGGAGGCGATAAGTCGGTCACCGTTTATTCCATCTATAGAGGCAATGTCTTTCTTCACATCTTCTTCTTTGACGCCAAGTACACTATCAATATTAGGTGTAACATACACGACTTCGTCAGTCTTTTCCTCCAATATGACAAAGACGTCGTTTACATTCTGGCTTAAATCAGAGAAGAGGGAGTCACGGAACATGATCTCATCCTGCTGCCTCTTTTTCGTCTTTATATATGATGTGACGACAATAGAGAACAAAATGACCAATAGAAGTGCAGAGACAGAGAATCCCAAACCCATTGTAAGATTCTGCAGCTGGTTGATGTTTTTGTTGACAACTCCGGCATCCACCATCCCCACCAATATCCATCCAGATTGTTCAAGAGGCACAGAGACCAAGTAATATGGGACGCTCTCAATTTTGGTGGATAGAGTAATCATACTCCCTTCCGTCCAAGACTTTTCCAGAGAAAGGAGTTTTTGATTTGTCAAATCAGAATTATCTTCCAGATAATTGACTACATTATAGAATCTATTCTCAGTATTTCTAAAACTGGAACCGTTGAAGATTATTCTGCCTTCGCCGTTGATTACATAATTGTCACTTTTTGAATCGAAAGCGCTGATTGACAGCAAATCTAGAATATTATCGTTACTGAATGTTACGGCGATGGCTTCGTAATTAAAGCTTCTATATTTATGCTTCCGGCACTTTATTGCGTATAGAGTCAAACCGTCGGAGCCTGGCATAGAGACATCTGTCATAATATCTTTGCCATTGATCATCAGATCCACTAAAGATGAAGACAAATCAAAACGCTTGTATTTGCCGTCTATGCACATTAACTCGCCGTTACGTGAGATAAAGTAGAATTCTTTGAATCCAAGATTCTCTTTCCATGCAGAAACCATATCAGAGACAAACTGGTCGTCACCGCCGGAATCCAGTGTATACTCAAGCTGAGTCATAAAAAGATGCATGGAATCGAAGCTGTTATTGTTTGTAGAGCTTATGTACTTCCCAAGGTATGAATAGATCTCCTCCAAATGGGAGGCGCTTTCCATAAAAATCAAAGTATCTGCATTATTCAAGTATGCATAGCCAAAGTAGCATGCAGTAAAGACAACTATAGCCAAGAGAAGTACATAAAGAACTCTTTTCAACATATATCACCTATAGAAATGTCAAATATGGTGTAGCTGGTTTAAAGCTATATCCCTGTTTGACAAGATTGTTAATTGCCGTATTTGCGAGAAGATTTACTGAAATAAGCTTCTTTCTCAACTCACTTGATACTGGAGCTTTTGCGAATGTAGGATCGATTACAACCGTAATATTTCCGATACATAAGCCTTTATAGACTCTATCTTTCTCAAGATCTGATCCACAGTACTGGAATGTTCCATCTCCGTTATCTTTTACAGAGTAAGAGAAGCCAGATGCTGCAGGAAGCATATTCTCATGAATGAGAGGATTACTGCCGTTTTCTCTTACATTAATCAGTTCTGTAAGAAGTTGGTCTATCTCAGCTCCTGTCATATCCATTATATATACGGTCTTTCTTGGACAGATGACGTTATTCAACATATATAAGGTATAGTCATCCTTAAACACAGGAGTAGCGTTCAGGCCTGAGAATGATATTGCCACCTCTGCCTTCTCATATCCCTCAGTCTCAGCATATGCATACCTTTTGTTTTCACTGCTTACCCATAGTCCTTCTCTTATCAAATTAAGTGTGGAGCTTTCAGCCCTATTTCCAGTTTCAGTCATGCCATATGGCTCATAGATGTCAGAGGTATAAACAATAGTGTCGTCGGTGGCGCTATCCTTTAGTAAGAGCTCATTAAAAGCTTCAAAAGCATCTCTAGGAGTTGGATACTGACCCTTAAGAATACCCTGTACGACTGTCATGGAGGCATTAAAGAACTCGAGAGAAGCAAGTCTCATATAGATGTGGTTTCTCTCTATTTCAGGCATGATAGTGTCGAATACAGGAGAAAGCTCAAGTTGGTTGGTCATTGTATAAGACAAGAGTGGAGCACCCTGTACAGTAGCCAACTCTCCTTCCTCAGACAGCATGAGAGATAACATATCGAGGACTATCTCCTTCTTTCTGCTGTTCTCTTCTACTTTCTTGCTTACAGCCACCTGATA
>JALFRH010000041.1 GCA_022785155.1 Spirochaetales bacterium | reverse complement strand
TTTTCCGCCATGGAACATGCATACTCCCCATATTCACATTTTAATGTTGGGGCGGCGGTGTTATCCAGCGGAAGCGGCAGAATATACAGTGGCTGCAATGTGGAGAACGCTTCCTATGGGGCCACAATCTGTGCTGAAAGAAACGCCATTACCACAGCAATAACAAACGAAGGGGCCATAGGAATAGATTTGATGGTTATTACAAGCAGGTGTAATCCTCCTGCTAAGCCCTGTGCCGTGTGTCTTCAGGTAATGTCTGAGTTCATCAGGCCTGAAACTCCAATTGTTTTGGCAAATACAATGGGAGTGGTGGAGAACTACAAGTTCTCGGACCTTCTTCCCCAGCCCTTTGACTACGAGGCCCTATGATGAAGAAATATATTCCTCTTTTTCTATCCTTTCTTTTGGTCTTGGCCTCGTCCTGCTCCACAACAAAACCCTTTACAGATACATCAGTCATTGAAAGCGATTTGAGTTTATCTGAGAAATTGGAGTTGTATGGTGGAAAGAAAGTGACTGTCGACGATCCCATTTTGTATTTCGACGGCTCAGAGTGGCTTATGGATATGACAGAAATGGTGGAGGAAGCGGAGGATTATATTCTTCTCTCCACCTTCCTTGGCTCTTCATGTCCTAACCTTGAGCCTCTCTTTGACACCCTTATAAAGAAAGCTGAAGAGGGAGTAAGAGTTTATGTCATAATCGACGGAACCTCTTCCTTGGATATGACTGAGTCCAAATTTGTAATGACCAATCTGGCATATCTGAAGGAAAAGGGAATAAAGCTCCTTGTATACTCTCCTATATCCTTCACCCACTTGATAAACCCTGTACAGATAATAATCCGTGACCATAGAAAGATGATGGTCATAGATGGAAAACTGGCGGCCATCGGAGGCATGAACATAAACTTCATCTCCATGGGGGCGGAGGATAAGACCCAGAGAGATAGTATGTATGTATTCTCTTCCCCATCCCTTTCATCTCTTTTGATAGATGAATTCGTAAAGATATGGAATGAGGGCTCTGTTGATTACCTGGATATAGATTCCTTCAAAAAATATCCTGCAACGGAGGAGTTCAATGACGCCTGGCTCTTCAATAGAAATGTATACTCCGGCGATGTCTCTATTGCAGGAATGTTTGCAACTCTGATCGGCGAAGCAAAAGAATCCATTTTCCTCTGCCCATACCTGCCTACAGTGGACGACAAAATGGCGGAGAGCCTGAGAAATGCCAAGGAAAGGGGAGTGGACGTTGAAATCTGGTGCTCCCAGGACAGCAGGGGTTATGCCAAGGCTGGGTCTTCATGGGCTGTGGCGGAGTTGGTGAAAGACACTGGAGCCACTTTTCATGAAGTGACTTATGATGAAAACGGGGAACTTCTTCCTATGTACCATATGAAGATGATGGTTGTGGATGATAGATATGTAGTCATCGGATCTAGTAACTTCAATTACCGTTCCATGACTCTCTCCCACGAGATAGCCCTGGTGGTGGATTCTCCTTCTTTTGCCCGGAAAGCAAAGGAAGCGGCAAAAGAGAGTGCAGGGCAGGGTGTGGTTCTGACAGAAGAAGAGGCGGAAAAGGCCAAGAAGGAGTATGGTAACTATTTTGCCTATCTCTTCTCATATTTTGGAGGTTGATTTTGAAAAAGATTGTTTGTCTTATACTATCAGTATTTCTCACCCTCTCCCTTTGGGCTGGAATAGGGGGAGGATACTCCATCTCTCCTGTGGGAGAGAAGTTCGGAGATGAAAACTTCGGAGGAGCCGCCATCAGCGGATACTTCTCTCCCACAGGACTGAAAAACATCGGAAAGATAGAGGGTGACATCCTGTTTTCCATGAAAAGCCCTGTCTTCAGAGGGGTAAATCTTACCATCTCGTCTCCCATTTACCAGACAGTGGACCATCCCTTCAACTACGTCTTTTCCAATATAGTACTGTGGCAGCCTACAATAGGCCTGGGCATGGAGTATAGAAGGGGAAATGAAGTGAGGGCCATGGTTGAGATCTCTCCCTTTGTATTCCAGGACGCAGCCTTTATGTATGAAATACTCTCCCCATATATATCCTTTGACTTCAATGGCAATTGGGGATGGGGTATTACGGTAATGAAGTTCAGTGCAAGCTTCGGGAGATTAAACTGATGAAAAAACGTGTTCTTATCATTCTTATATCAATTCTTCTTCTCCTGCCACTTTCTGCAAAGAACAACTACTTTGATTTTGCCTTCATGCTTGGCCAAGGCAATTACACCTGGCCCTTGGAGGGAATAGGCGTTTCCTATGGTATGGATATGGGGTTGACGGATACCGTTGAGTTCGGTGTCTGGGGAGTATCTGAATTGATCCCCCAGCCTTTTGA
>JALFRH010000002.1 GCA_022785155.1 Spirochaetales bacterium | reverse complement strand
CCACTCCTTTGCCTCCCATATGATAAAAAATGGCGCAGATATAAGAAGTGTCCAGGAGATGCTGGGACACAGTGATATAAAGACTACTCAAATCTACACTCAGCTGGATACTTCCACTCTTTTGGAGGCCTACGATAAGTTTTCTCCCTTTGAAGACGATTAATTACGACGAAAATCGTGAAAAAGCTGTTTATATAGTATGAAACGGAAAAAACTGCAGATCGATTCCTTCTCATACTATGGAATGGAAATAAGGTATATAGGTGCTCTTCCTGAAAAAGACACAGTTTTTTTGTCAGGAGGGAAGGGTATGGGAAAAGAAGGTATAGTATCAATGTACCGCTCCTCCCTTGAAGCCGCCGCCAATAATTGGAACGTGTCATACTTGCCTGGACTTGAATACTCGGAGGCTGTGGAAAAGGGAATATTTGAAAAGGACAAGGGGGCGCTCTATGCCTTCATTCCCATGGGATTGAATTGTGCTTCCCTTGGCCTTATTTCCAGGTGCCTAATTACCGGAGGAGGGGTTATATCACCAGTTGCAGATGACTCCCTCTTTTCCCTTTCGGCCCTCTCTGCCTCCCGTAGTTTGGCCCAGTCCCTGTCAAGGGCGACGATACTGGGGGGAGAAAACCTTTCATACATACCCTTTTCTGTGGCAAGCGCCTTGGATGAAGGAAGGGAAGTGGCTGTATTGGAAAGCGCCTTGAATGGAAAGGGAATGAGGAACTTGATAAGGGACGGGGCTTTGATAGTACAGAGCTTCTCCGGCTTTCTCTCCGATCCCCGTTATATTTCTTTTCCCGACAAAAAGGGAAAATATGGCATAATGGGAGAGAATTTCGGATTATTGGATATGGAAAGATATGAAAAATAGTGAATATGTAGATGAATTCCTGATCTATGAAAAGAAAATAAAGGCCCTCAGCCCCAATACTCTCAAGGCATATTCCTCCGATTTGGATATTCTATCTGAATTTACTCTATATAGAGGCATCGACTTTCCCTCTTTCTCTAATGAAGACGCCAGGGAGTTCATGAGAAGCCTTGAAAAGGAAGGAAGGGCGGAGAAGAGCCGCCTGAGGATCCTCACTTCCTGCCATACCTTCTTTACCTATCTTGAAAAAAACAGCGAGATAGACTTTAATCCCTTTGACTCCATATCCCTCCGTTCAGGAGGTAGAAGGCTTCCCTCTGTCCTGACAGTGGAGGAAGTGAGGGAACTCTTGTCTCTACCTCGAAATGGATTTATTGAGGAAAGAGACCACATTCTCTTCCTTTTTCTATATAATACAGGGTGCAGAATAAGCGAAGCCTTAAGCGTAGATGTTTCTGATATCGAATGGGGGGAAAGGAGAATAAAGATACTTGGAAAGGGAAACAAGGAAAGATATGTCTTTCTCTCCAAAAAGGCCCTTTTTGAAATAAAGGAAGAGTATCTTCCCCAAAGGGAGGCTTATCTCTCTGAAAAGGGAAGGACAGGTGAAAAAGCATTATTCATCGGAGAGAGGGGAGGTAGGTTGCCGTTTTCCACTTCTCATATTATCTTCGATGAATATAGGGAAAAACTCGGATGGCAAAAGGATTTCACCCCTCATACTTTGAGGCACTCCTTTGCCACTCATCTTATGGATAAGGGTGCAGACATAAGAATTGTCCAAGAGATGCTTGGCCATGAGAGTATTTCCACTACACAGATCTATACACACGTTTCCAGGGCCAAGCTAAAGAAAGTGTATATGGATACGCATCCACATGGTAAAGGAAAAAAGAATGACAGGAACGACGATTGTAGCAGTTCGTAAAGGTGGCAAGGTGGCTATCGCCGGCGATGGCCAGGTTACACAGGGAGAAACTGTAGTAAAGGGCAATGCCCATAAAGTAAGAAGACTATATGATGATAAAGTCATCATCGGATTTGCAGGAAGCACTGCAGACGCCTTCACTCTCTTTGAGCTCTTTGAAGGAAAGCTCAAGCAGTTCAACGGAGACTTGACCAGAGCTGCAGTGGAATTGGCAAAGCAGTGGAGAATGGATAAACAGCTTAGAAATCTTGAAGCCATGATGCTGGCCTCAGATGGTGACAAGATGTTTATGATAAGCGGTGTCGGGGATGTCCTGGAGCCTGAGGGAGACGTGCTTGCAATTGGAAGCGGCGGAAACTTCGCCCGTGCAGCTGCAACAGCTTACCTTGATGCCGACGTTTCCTGGGACGCAGAGGAAATTGCCAAAAAGAGTATTTCCATTGCTGCCGATATCTGCATCTATACAAACCACTCTATAATTACTGAAGTCAAGGAAGGAAAGTAATGGAGCTTTTAAACCAAAGAACACTGGATAATATGACTCCCAAAGAGATTGTGGAGTCATTGGACAAATATGTTATTGGTCAGAATGACGCAAAAAGAACAATTGCTGTTGCTCTCCGCAACAGAGTAAGAAGAAAGAGACTGCCGAAGGAAATAAGGGATGAAGTATCTCCAAAGAATATTCTTATGATCGGTAGCACAGGAGTGGGCAAGACAGAGATAGCCAGAAGAATAGCCAAACTCTCAGACGCCCCTTTCATTAAGGTCGAAGCAACAAAATATACTGAAGTGGGATATGTCGGAAGAGACGTGGAGTCCATGGTGAAGGACCTTATGGCTGCCGCTATTTCCATGGTAAAGGAAGAAATGGCCAAAGCCAGGGAAGCTGATGTGGATGAAGCCGTGGAGTCAAGGCTCCTTGATCTTTTATTGCCTTCCTTGAACGTCAAGGACGATGAAAGCGCCAGGGAGACAAGGGAAAAGTTCAGGAAGATGCTTCGTGACGGTGTCTTTGACAACAAGGAAGTCGAGATGAATGTCCGCACTCCGAAGCCCAACATCAACATCGTCGGCGGTGGAAATATGGAGGACCTGCAGAATGCAATGAACTCCTTGGGTTCCATATTTACCGGCCAAAATGGACAGCATCTAAGAAAGATCACAATCAAAAGGGCCAGGGAAATTATCAAAGAAGAGGAAATGGACAGAGTCGTCGACATGGACAAAGCTGTGGACGAAGCCAAGGAGAGAACCGAGCAGATGGGAATCATCTTCATCGATGAAATCGACAAGGTGGCTTCCCGTGGCAACAACAGCGGTGCAGATGTCTCCAGGGAAGGTGTCCAGCGTGATATTCTTCCAATTGTGGAAGGAACCAAGGTAAGTACCCGTTGGGGTGTAGTGGATACTACAAATATCCTCTTCATTGCTGCAGGTGCATTCTCACTCTCAAAGCCAAGTGATCTTATTCCTGAGCTTCAGGGAAGATTCCCTCTCCATGTGGAATTGCATGATCTGACGGAAGATGATTTCTATAGAATCCTTACTGAGCCGCAGAATGCCATTACAAAGCAGTACAAGGCACTGCTTTCCACAGAGAATGTGAACATCGAATACGACGATGATGCTTTAAGGGAAATAGCGAGAATCGCTGCAAATGTAAACCAGTCCAATGATAACATCGGCGCCAGAAGACTCCATACTGTCATGGAGAAACTCTTGGAGGAACTGAGTTTCTCCGCCAATGAATTGTCTGGTCAGACCATAACCATCACAAAGGGATATGTAGAGGAAAGACTGAAGAACATAGCAGAGAATCAGGATCTTTCAAGATATATTCTGTAATTTATGGTATCATGGCTATATGCAGTATATAACCATTGTTGCAGATAGCTATGAAGAAGCGGCGGAAAAAGCAAGA
>JALFRH010000183.1 GCA_022785155.1 Spirochaetales bacterium | reverse complement strand
CTATCCCATCACATGGTCCCTTTCGTCCATCATCATCATCATATACATGTGTTCTTCGGACTGGCTCCATGGCTTGGAACATAAGAGTTCAAGACTGGAAAAGAGTTATGAAGCCTGAAGTCGGAGAAAGTGTAAACATCTTGGGAGAGGAATACAAAATAGAGAAGGCCCTGGGAAAGGGAAAGGGGGGATACTCCTTTCTTGTAAGGAATGCAAAGGAAAGGTGTTATACCTTGAAGTGCCTCCATAACGAGGTCGTGGATTATTACTCTTTCTCAGGCAACAAAGTTGATCTGGAACTTGATGCCTACGTTTTCCTCACTTCCACTTCAATCAAAACACCCCGTCTTTTATATTGGGACAGGGAGAGGGAGATTATTCTCAAGGAATATATACCTGGGGAGACGGCTTTGGAGAGAAAGGAGAAGGGAGAGGACTTGTCTTTTCTCTTTTCCACACTGGATGAGTATCAGGAAGAGGTGGAGAGAAGAAAAGTGAACTTGGATTGGTACCCCACAAATTTCATTTTCCATAAGGGCCATCTATACTATATCGATTATGAAACAAGCCCCTATGAAGAGAAGTGGAATCTTCATAATTGGGGCCTAGGTCATTGGAAATAATAAAAAGCTGTATCTCTCAGCGTCTCTTTGGGCAGGAAGAGCAGCAGGAACAAGAATTACAGCACCCTTTTTTCTTGTTCTTTCTTGTCTTTACCACTGCAATTACAAATAAGACGAAGACAAGAGCCAGTATCAAAAGGCTTATGATATTCATAGTACCACTCCAAGAATCAAAGAGAATACAAGGGAGACCACCCAGGCCAAGAGGCACTGGAACACCACTACAAAGAAGGACCACTTCACCCCCAGCTCCCTTTTGATGGATGCTATAGCCGCTACACATGGAGTATAGAGGAGGCAGAACACCAATAAGGAATATGCAGCGGAAGGAGTGATAAGAGCTGATAAGGCTCCCACTGTTCCTGTCAGGACTGAGAGTGTAGATACTACGCTTTCCTTTGCCATGAAGCCTGCGACCAGGGCAGTAACAATCCTCCAGTCTCCAAAGCCCTGGAGAGAGAATACAGGAGCAACTACTCCGGCAATGGAGGCAAGTATACTCTTCGAGTTGTCTACCCCTGATACGAAGTTCAATCTTAGATCAAAGGACTGCAGGAGCCAGATGACTATGGAAGCCACGAATATTACGCTGAAGGCTCTTTCCAGGAAGTCTTTGGCTTTATCCCAAAGAAGCATCAATACATTCTTTGCTCCCGGCATTCTGTAGGAAGGTAGCTCCATTACAAAAGGAACAGCCTCTCCCTTGAAGAAGGTATTCTTTCCAACAAGGGCCACTATTATTCCCATTATTATGCCCAGGGCATACAGGGATACTATTACAAGGCCTGAGTGCTTGGGGAAGAATATGGAGGCAAAGAATACATATACAGGGAGTTTTGCAGTGCAGCTCATAAACGGTGTAAGAAGCACCGTCAGCTTACGGTCCCTGGCAGACGGCAAGGTCCTTGATGCCATTACTCCGGGAACCGTACAGCCAAAACCCACAAGCATAGGTACTATGCTTCTTCCACTTAGTCCTATCTTTCTCAACGCCTTATCTGTAACGAAGGCCACTCTGGCCATATACCCAGTATCTTCCAAAAGTGAAAGGAAGAAGAAGAGCACTACAATCAAAGGCAGAAATGAGAGTACGCTTCCCACTCCCGTGAATATTCCGTCTATGACCAGGGAGTGTATAACTTCGTTCACTCCCCCTCTTGTCAATGCATTGTCCACAATGACAGTGAGGTTCTCTATACCCTTTTCCAAAAGCTCCTGTAAAAAGGCTCCCACGACATTGAAAGTAAGGTAGAACACCAGAGCCATAATAAGTATGAAGCAAGGAATGGCAGTATATTTACCTGTAAGGATCTTATCGATCTTTACGCTTCTTGCATGTTCCTTGCTCTCGTGGGGTTTCACTACAGTCCTGGAACACACATCCTCAATGAAGGAGAAGCGCATATCCGCCATGGCTGCAGCCCTGTCCATGCCCCTCTCTTCCTCCATCTGGATGATGATGTGCTCTATCATCTCCTTCTCATTCTCTGTAAGGTTAAGGGCATCCTCCACCAAGTGGTCACCTTCAATGATCTTGCATGCTGCAAAACGAAGAGGAATGCCGGCACTCTTTGCGTGGTCTTCGATCAAATGCATTATGCCATGTATGGCCCTGTGCACCGCTCCGCCATGATCGTCAGGAGAACAGAAATCCTGTCTTCCAGGCTTTTCCTGGTAGTAGGCCACGTGGATGGCGTGCTTCACAAGCTCGTCCACACCCTCGTTTTTGCTGGCGGAGATGGGGACTACAGGAATACCCAGCATCCTCTCCATTTCATTGATCTTGACAGTTCCGCCGTTTCCTCTGACTTCATCCATCATATTCAAGGCAAGAACCATAGGAATATCCAGCTCCATAAGCTGGAGGGTGAGATAGAGGTTTCTCTCAATATTTGTGGCATCCACAATATTTATGATGCCTCTGGGATTCTCCTTAAGGATGAACTCCCTGGAGACAATCTCCTCGGCTGTATAAGGAGAGAGGGAATAGATACCTGGAAGATCTGTTACAAGAGTATTCTCATGACCCCTGATCGCCCCGCTCTTTCTGTCCACAGTCACTCCAGGAAAGTTACCAACATGCTGGTTGGAACCTGTAAGCTGGTTGAAAAGTGTGGTCTTACCGCAGTTCTGGTTACCTGCAAGGGCGAAGGTTATGGTCTCACCCTCCTCTAGAGGAGTCTCACCCTTCTTTTCGTGGTACTTGCCCTCTTCTCCCAAGCCAGGGTGATCCTGTTCATCCCCTCTTAGGGGCTTGATATCTATTTTCTCAGCTTCTTCCTTCTCGCACTCTATTTCAGCTGCATCGTCTTTTCTTATGGATAGCTCATAACCATGGACCATGAACTCCATAGGGTCGCCCATAGGTGCAAGCTTAATAAGTGTCAAAAAGGCATCAGGAATAAGGCCCATATCCAAGAAATGCTGTCTCAAGGATCCCGATCCACCTACCTTCGTTATCCTGGCGCTTTCACCAGGTTTAAGTTCACTTAATTTCATTTTTTTCTCCACAAGAAAAACTAAGCATCTGAAGTGTTTTAGTCAATTAGTATCCACTAACTATTTTTAATTTCCCTATGCAAAGTCTGATCTTTATCCCGATTATCCAGTATTTATGAAAAGAATTATAAGAGGGAAGAAAAAGATACCCCTTATGAAGGAAGGGCACCGCCTCTATTATTCTTCCATGACTCAAAGACGAAACAAAGATAAAGAGATTGAAGAACTGAAGGCCAGGAACACATACCTGGAGAACAAGAACCGTATCTTCTCCAACATTGGAAACCTCAGCCAAAGAAAGAAGATGCTTCTTGTCCTTATTTGGGTCTTCTCAATTATTGTCCTGGCCCTTGTATTTATTCTTTCCATTACAAAGGTCACAAAGAATCCCATGGATACAAGAGAAGACTATGAGAGGATCATCGCCAGCTTGGACGGAAGGGAGTGGAAGGTTTCAGAAAGCACCAAAAAGAGCCTGGAATCCCTCTTCCCCTCCTCAAAGGGAGAGGGGGAGACAATCAAGAAGGGAGACGGGATCTCTCTCCTTATCCCCCTCTCATCAAAAGATGTCTACTCCCTCACCTTCTCCTATAAAAATGGAAGGGTCCTTTCCATATTCGGAGGAGAGGTCATGTACCTGGAGTACTCCGAGACAGTATATGGCGGGGGAAGGACCCTTACCATTCTTTATGGAAAGGAGAAGATAGTATTCAAGGAAAAAAGATAGAAAGGGAATATGGGTATTATCCTGCGACAATATTTACACTCTCTGTGTTAAATGTAAAACTTCTTCAAAAAAGGGTTTGAGCATGCATCATATTTTGTGGTAAACCTAACGCAATATGAAAATATTAGTAATCAACCCAGGTTCTACATCCACAAAAGTAAGCGTGTTTGAAGATGAAGAAGTAGTCTTCACAGACTCTGTATTCCATGATGCGCCTCTTCTTCTTTCCTTCCCTACTGTCCCGGACCAGACTCCAATGAGAAAAGAAGTGACGAGAAAGTTCCTTCTGGATAGGGGAATGGATGTATCGGATATGGATGTAATAGTCGGAAGAGGTGGCGGCGCCCATAGCCAGAGAGCCGGTGTCACCGTCATCGACAAGACTCTATATGACGACACTATGAACAATGTAAACGGTTCAGACCATGCATCTATGCTTGGTGTCCTTGTGGCCTATGAGCTGGGCATCGAGTTCCATAAGCCCGCCTATACCTTGAACCCTACAAATATCGACGAGTTTATAGATGAAGCCAGGATCACAGGTATCAGCGGTCTATATCGCCATGCCCAGTCCCATGCCTTGAACCAGAAGGCGATCTGCGAGCTTCATGCAAAGAATACTGGAAAGGACATAAAGGATACAAACTATGTCTGCGCCCATATAGACGGTGGCATCACCATCGGCGCCCATAGAGGCGGAAGAATGATCGACTGCACGGAGGGAGCAGGTGGAGATGGACCTTTCACCCCCACCAGGTTGGGCTCCATTCCTGTACTTGCTGTATGCAGATACCTGGAGAAGGGTCATACGA
>JALFRH010000176.1 GCA_022785155.1 Spirochaetales bacterium | reverse complement strand
TGCATGATGGAAAGGCCAGACGTTGACTACCACATCTACTTTCTGGCCTTCCCGTCACACAAGTATGTCTCGATTCTATTCTTTGACATCTTGCTTTTCAACCACCGCTTTTCAGGTCCACTGTGCTGATACAGACTTAAAAATAAATAAAAAATGGTCATTTTCCTGGATTTTCGCGTTGTAAATAGTGAAGGAGTAATCCTTTGTAAACGCGTAATGAAGGAGGAATGAGCAAGTGTATACAACACTGGCCAATACCTTGAAAGTTGCAGACGAACATATCAGGTACGATGAGTGTGCAAAGAAGGTGATTGCAAACATATCTGTTGCGGCATTGATACTTAAGACATGTACAGATGAGTTTGCAGAATTTGATGCTGAATATATCGCAGATAACTGTATAGGTCATGTAAGCATAGCGGAAAGCGCAGCCCATCAGGATCATGGCAGGGGATTGGATGGGGATGAAAGATTGGAGTGTCTCAATTCCGAGTCATCATCGATTAATGAAGGTACAGTGCACTTTGACGTAAAGTTCAGAGCTAGTCTTCCAAAGGAAAATGGGAAGTCCATCTCTCTGATGATTAACCTTGAGATGCAGAAGAAAGATAATCCCGGATATGCTGTGGCCACGAGGGGAATCTACTACTCTGCAAGGATGATTTCCGAGCAATATGGAACAGTATTTAGAGAAAGCGAGTATCATAAGATACAGAAGGCATACTCCATATGGATATGCCCGGAGCCGACGAAAAAGAGAAAGAACAGCATTATAAAGTATTGTATAACGGAGAAAGAGCTTTACGGGAAATCCTTCACAGATTACAAAGACTACGATAAAATGAACGTAGTGATAGTAAATCTAGGGGATATGGAGGGTGCCATAGACAATCAGGCGCTTGATTTCCTAGGCACATTGTTCTCCATAAAGATGTCTTTTGAAGAAAAGAAAGAGAAGCTTGGTTCCAAATATGGGATAAAGATGACAAAAGAATTAGAGAGGGATTTATCAGAAATGTGTAGTTTAAGTTTTGGAATAGAAGAAATTGGTATAAGAAAGGGAATAGAGGAAGGTACCTTCAAGACTCTTCTCCGCCTTGTGGAAAAAGGAAAGATAACAATTGTCGACGCAGCGGAAACCGCAGGGGTGGGGGTTGATGCGTTGCTGAAGAAGAAAGAGGAATACGAAAGATCTGGTGAGTGAGATTATTCTTGTTTATGTAAGTGTAAATAAGGATATGAAAGGGGATACGTTTCCAGGGCAATAAAATTTTCTCTTTCAGATAACGATGAATAGTTTTTCCTCTCCCCGATAAATAAAAGTTGACTCTTCTTCAATTCAGGACGCATGGAGGCTTCAGATAAACCTACAAAGCTTGTTAGTATAAGGATTATTGAGATAGACGTAACCAAACTCTCTGTTAAACTCAACGGAGAGTTTGTTGTTTTATGTATAAAAAGAGAGCAACATTCTCTTTGGAGGCGTAAATGGATCAGGAAAAAGTGGGCAGAATAATCAAAACGCTAAGAAAAGATAAGGGGATGACGCAGCGGGAACTATCTGAAATGCTAAATGTCACAGATAGGGCAGTCTCGAAATGGGAGAGGGGACTAGGATGCCCTGATGTGTCGCTTCTTACTTCTTTAAGTGAGATTTTCTCTGTCGATGTAGAATCCATCATTGAAGGCGATATGGAAGAGAATGAAAAAAGAAGCGGAAATATGAAAAGGACTAAGTTTTATGTGTGTCCCATTTGTGGAAATGTAATTACTTCATCAGATAATGCCAATGTATCTTGTTGCGGTAGAAAGTTGGAGGCTCTGGAAGATAAAAAGAGCATGGATGAAGAAATTGTAATAGAGAGAGTCGATGCAACCGAACTTTATATATCTTCAGATCATCCTATGACAAAAGAAAACTATATTTCCTTTATTTCCTATGTTACATCCGATTCGTTGTTGTTGAAGAAGTTATATCCTGAATGGGGTATATCCGTAAGACTTCCATGGCTTGGACGAGGAAAAGTGTTGTGGTACTCGGAAAAAGAGGGGTTGAAATTCAAACTTGTCTGAGAAAAAACGTTTTTGTCGGAGTCAAGGTAGTGACAAAACTCGATTGAGTGTAGTAATCTCTCTGAGTATTCTTGGGCCTACGGGCAGAGGAGGTGAGATAATTTATGGCATTCGTCAAAGTTGATGAAACAGAACCACTTGAGAAAGCGATTAAGCGTTTCAAGAGAATGGTTGAGAAGGAAGGCGTCATCAGAGATTACAAGATGCGCAGATACTTCGAGAAGCCATCTGCTATCCAGCACCGCAAGAATAAGGCTATGGCCAGAAAGCAGATGCTCAAGAATAAGAAGATGCACGCTTCCAAGGCTTATTGAGCCTTACTCACAAAAGAGGCCCTCGGTTATCCGGGGGTCTTTCTTATATTGGTTCTGCTTAAAACAGATAATATCCCGTCAGAAGGTACTCCAAATATTTCTTGCTTTGGAACAGGAAACAGGAATAAATGATTTGAACTTAGTTTCTTTTGTTCCTACAATGTTCGTGTGTCAGGGGGGTAATATGCCGTATTACAACATTGATAATGGTAGATACTATACAGATTCATCCTGTACTACCGAGTGTGATTCCAAAGGGAATGTTGTAGGAGAAAAACTCATTTCAGCAATTTTAGCACCAATTGTATTGCTGATATTTCTTTCTTATTTTTTCGTTCCGCTTTTTTCGATATTCCTCATTTATCTTTTCCGCGATTTTTCAGTATATAGACACAGAGTCATTTATCTTTCATCCATAATACTTGCTTCCGTTATTGAAATACTTAACGTTTTTTTTTAAGTATAGTGGGTTTATCGCTTCTCTCGACTCTATCAAGTCTTTGATCATCATTTTGTCTTTGTTTGTTAGCTGTTACATGTTTATTCAGGAGAAAGAGTATAGAGTCATGGATGTCATAATAGACATCGCAATACTGCTCCTACCTATACTGGATGTCGTATGTAAAGCTATTCCATACTGGATTATGAATTCAGTTTCAGATCTCTCCTTTGCGGCTTTTGAGATCAACATTGATTTGTTGAAAAACAATGTTTACCAATGTCTCCTGCCGTTGGTTTCATATATTGTCATGATGGCGGGAGCTAAAGTAATGAAGAGTAAGGATATCAATAACCTTACTATGAAAAATGCAGTCGTACTTATAATTCTATATGTGTTGGTGGGTACTTTTTTTATTTATTACGGGAATGAAATACGGAATTTTATCAATAAGGGTGTTATCCATTTCCTTTCTGTCAGATTTAATTTGATCGGCATTATGGAATATGCAATAATTCCTGCTCTTATCGGAGTATCGGCCTACTATCTATGTGACTACAGATCAAAGAAAAAATCTCTTGGAATAATGCTTCTTCTTGTGGCTTTTTTGATAAGCGCCTTACATTTGACTTCAAGAATATATTCTTTATTGAATAACTTGATTCGTTGAATCATGTGAGTAGAGACCAATAATTGTCATTGCAAAATGCACGTCCCTTTCTTATGCATATTGAAGGAAAGGGCTTTTGTTGTTTTTGAGTAGCTTCCTGTCTTCTAGTGGCCTAAAATACACATATGATAGCCTTTGCTTCCATGCGTACTGATATTCCTGCCTTCTATAGCCAATGGTTGGTGAAACGTATAGAAGAAGGCTTCTTGATGGTACGTAGCCC
>JALFRH010000128.1 GCA_022785155.1 Spirochaetales bacterium | reverse complement strand
CTGGATAGTTTGTTGCCTTCTTCATAGAGTTCGATGGATTTCTCCAATCCTGTCTCAGGATCTTTCAACAGTTCCGTTATTTCTTCCATTCTCTTCAAATCGCTTTCAAAACTCATTTATCTTCCTCCTGAACTACAGTTCTTATTTCACCTTTCTCTACGGTAATGTAAAGTTTGTCGCCGTTTTTGACGTCTTTGTTGTCTCTGATTATTCTTCCCTTTTCATCCCTGACCAATGCAAAGCCTCTCTTTAGTACTGCTAGTGGAGACAGGGCTTCCAGCTCCTTCCTTTTTGCAGAAACCACTTGTTCCTTTATCACCAGTTTCCCCTTCATCAGGGAATCTATTTCCCTCCTTAGGGATGAAAGAAGTATCCATGATTCTTTGACTCTTGGAGTAAAGGAGACAGAGATATCTTTGATGCATACTTCAAGCCTTCTTTTATTCTCTTCCATCCTTTCCCTCTCCACTCTCTCCATTTCATCTTCTGCCATAACCAGCCTATATTGGGCCTCCTGCACTTTCTTCGAGAGGATGGAAGAAAGATAGTCGAAGGAGGGTATGGAGTTCCTGCTCTCTGTAATCTTCTTCTCTATGTATGACTTCATCAACAGAGGGGAAGGAATCTTTTCTTTCTCTTTTAGAAGCTTTTTCTCCATGACAAGACGGATGGTATTCTGGATATTCGAGAGCCTGGTTCTTCTTTCATAGATATCTTTGGTCACCATTTCCGCTGCAATGGATGGGGTTCCTGCCCTAAGGTCCGCACAGTAATCGGAGAGAGCCCAGTCGACTTCGTGTCCTACAGCTGAAATAATTGGAATCTTGGATTCATGGATGGCTGTTATGACTTCATCTGTGGAGAAACATGATAAGTCTTCCTGGCTTCCTCCGCCTCTGCCTACTATCAAGACATCTACGTTTTCGAAGTTGTTTGCCTGCCTTATTCTGCTGGCTATTGTCTCTTCAGCCCCCTTTCCCTGTACGGAGCAGGGGAAAAGAATGATGTCCAAGGATGGGGCACGTCTTCTGGTGACATCCAATATGTCGTGGAAGACTGCTCCTGTGGCACTGGTGACTATGCCGAGGGTCTTTATATCTTTGGGAAGGGGTTTTTTCTTATCCAGGTCAAACCAGCCAAGGTTCTGGTAGTAAAGCTTTCTCTTTTCCAATAGGGCCTGGAGTTCTCCGTCTCCTGCATTCTGCATTCTATTTATTATGAAACTGAGTTTTCCTGTTTTCTCATATAGGCTTATTCTTCCAGTGGCTATGACCAGATCTCCGTTTTTGAAACGGGGCATAGTCATAAGGGAGGAACGGAAAACTACACTTGCAATAGCAGAGGAATCATCTTTCAGATCAAAATATGCATGGCCTGAGGGAGAGGGGCGGAAACCAGAGATTTCACCTTTTACCACTATCTGATAGAAACTCTCATCCAGAGTTCCTTTGATCAGTGCATTTACTTCACTTACACTTAAGGGTGTGGATAACTCATCATATGCCATAAGGGAAGTATAACACAAAGAGACGAAAAAATCTGCCGGAATCCGGCAGACAAATCCAGTTAAGATTTTTCTCAGTCCTCAACAATAGCTTCCTGAGGGCAAACAGAAGCGCATGTTCCACATCCGAGGCAAGCATCTGCATCGATGACGTAGATTGGATCGCCTTCGCTGATAGCGGAAACTGGGCATTCGCCAGCACATGTGCCGCAAGCAACACAAGAATCAGTGATCTTATATGCCATAGTTTTCTCCTTAATTAAAGATTAATATAAGTATAAGGTCTAGAGGAATCATGGTCAACGTAGTTTTCCAGTTCCATATTATTCCATATTTCGTATATCATTCATGACATGAAGAAGCTTGTTATTGCTGAAAAGCCCTCGGTTGGGCGTGAAATAGCTAAAAATCTTGGTTGCTTTGACAGGAACCAAGGATATATCGAAGGAAATGACTGGGTTGTCACCTGGGCTCTGGGCCACTTGGTTGAGCTGGCTCCTCCCCAGCATTATAACGAAGGATGGAAGAGATGGACATTAAGGGATCTTCCTATGCTTCCTGACTATTTGGATGAGACTGTAATAGAAGAAAGCAAGGAACAGTTCGATGTCATATCTTCTCTTCTTTCCCGCCCTGACATCTCATCTGTAGTAATTGCGACCGATGCCGGAAGGGAAGGTGAGTTGGTTGCCAGATGGATTCTTAAGCTTGCTGGTTATGAAGGGAAGATGGAGAGGCTTTGGATCTCTTCCCAGACTGAAAAAGCCATAAAAGAAGGTTTTATGTCTCTCAGGCCTTCCTCCGATTATGATAACCTATACAAAGCCGCCGAGTGCAGGGCTGCTGCAGACTGGTATGTGGGAATGAATGTAACCAGGGCTCTTACCTGTACTCATGATGCAAAACTCTCTGCCGGTAGGGTCCAGACTCCCACATTGGCCTTAATGACGGAGAGGGAAGACGAAATAGATGCCTTCTTGGGCCAATACTACTATACTGCCCGTGGTGACTTCGGATATTTTGCAGCCTCCTACTATCCTGAAGAGAATACTGTAAGGTTCAGTTGTGAAGAAACTGCTGAAGAGATGAAGCAGTGGAAGGACAAGAAGGGTAGGGTTGTAAGTATCATAAGCGAGGAAAAACAGGACCCTGTGCCTCAGGCTTATGACCTTACGGAACTTCAGAGGGATGCAAACATCGCCCTTGGGTTCTCTGCCAAAGAGACTTTGGATACTCTTCAGAGGCTCTATGAAGTACATAAGATAGTAACCTATCCGCGTACCGACAGCAGGTATATCACTCCGGATATAGTTCCAACCCTTCCTGAAAGAATCTCAGCCCTTTCAGGCACCATCTTTTCCCGTGTAGTCGACGAATACTTGGAAAAGGGCTTTGTCTCCGACAACCCCAGATTCGTCGATGAGACAAAAGTCTCTGACCATCATGCAATTATTCCAACAGAAGAAAAGGTGAGGGTGGAGAAGCTCTCCAATGAAGAGAGAAAACTATGGGAACTCATCGCCCTCAGATTTCTTGAGACCATAGGTGAAGATTATGTATATAAAACCACAACTGCCCAGATCGATGTGGATGGATATATCTTCAAGACCCGTCATACCGTCGCAGTAAAAAAAGGTTATAGAAACGTAGCCGAAAGTGCAGGAGTAAAGTCCACTTCCATCAGCGGAGAACTGGATGACGACAGCTTTGCCCTGGTAAGAATGAAGGAAGGGGATGAAGTGAATCTTGAAAGCGTAAGAGTCCGCAAAAACAGTACGACTCCTCCTGAGAGATATACTGACGCCACACTTCTTTCCGCTATGGAACATGCAGGACGCTTTGTGGAGGATGCTTCGTTGAAGGCCAACTTGACTTCCGGCCTGGGTACTCCTGCAACCAGAGCCGATATTATCGAAAAACTTGTGCAGAACCGATATGTGGAAAGACAGGGAAAGTACTTTGTGCCTACAGCAAAGGGAAGGGAAGTTGTAAGACTGGCTCCCGATGTACTGAAGTCTCCTGAACTGACGGGCAAATGGGAAGGAAGGCTTGAAGCCATAGCAAAGGGTAATGAAAATCCTGATTATTTCATCCGTGACATAAAGAAAATGGCCTCAAGCCTTGTGGATGAAGTAAAGGAGAGCAACTTGGTCTTCTCACCATCTTTCAAGGATGGAAAGAAGTGCCCGTATTGTGGTGGTGAAATGATGAGGGCCCAGGACGAAGATGGAAGCATCCACTATATTTGCCAGCATCTCAGCTGCCAATACGAAGAGAAGGAATATAAAGTAAAGATATCTACAGGCCAAGGTGCTTCAAAGACCTTTACCACAACCCCTGATGGAAAGGTAAGGGTTGTAGTAAAGAAGAACGGAGGGGCGAAAGTCCCCCATGCCATCTATGAAACAAAGACGGAGGTTGTAAGGGAATCCAAGAGAAAGTTCAGAAGCGACAGTACCAGGGATAGAAAGTTCAAGGAGCCCATGCGTAGCCAAAACCGCTATGATTACTCATCCTCCGATTCCTCCGGAGGTACTATGGCCGATTTCTTCCTCCAATCCAAGAAGAGGGATGAGGAAAGAAGAAACAAAGGAAAGAAGTGATACTTCCAATTATCCATTGTTCCAAGAAAGGAAGAGTGAAGGTGAATCTTTGCTCTTCCTTTTCAAAATAATGGCGAAGGATTAAAATATAAATATGGTTATTCATGGTATTCAGAAATTGACTCTTGTAGATTATCCAGGGCATCCCGCCTCAATTCTTTTCTCCGGAAATTGCAATTTCCGCTGTCCCTTCTGTCAGAATTCACCCCTTGTGTTATACAGCGATGAAGAACCTGTGCTGGATAACGATGAGATATTTTCATTCCTGAAGAAGAGAAAAGGAATGCTGGAGGGTGTTGTGGTCACAGGGGGGGAGCCTACAATAAACAGGGATCTGGTTCCATTTTTGTCGTCATTGAAGGATTTGGGGTATCTGGTGAAACTGGATACCAACGGTTACAGGCCTGATGTATTGAGACAAGCTGTGGAGAAAGGGGTTGTAGACTACGTTGCCATGGATATCAAGACAAGCCTTGATGAATATCCTAAGCTTTGTGGAGTGGAGAATATAGATACATCCCGGATCAAAGAAAGCATAGACTATCTTATGACAGGTGTTGTGGATTATGAGTTCAGGACTACGGTGGTGGAACCACTACACCATGAAGAAAATTTTAAAAAAATTGGCCAAATTACAAAAGGATGCAGAAGATATTTTCTGCAATCCTTTGTAGAGAGTGGAAATATACTTGGGAAAAACTGTTTTCCGCCCTCTTCGGGCCAATTGCAAAATTATCTCGAAATACTAAGTTCTTATATAGAAAATGTATCGATACGAGATCGAGGTTAACGCTATATATAGTGTTTTTTAATTTTTGTTACACTTTCTGCAGTAGATGTTACACTTGTAAAAACCAAAGGACTGTGTTATGGTCTAAAATCGCAATAGGAGTTTTCAAGTGTATTTAGTTGTTAAACGCGATGGTAAAGAAGTCAGCTTTGATATAAAGAAAATCACAGTGGCCATAGAGAAGGCTTTCCGCTCTTTGGAGAAGGAGTTTGACGAGAATGTCGTCGACTTCATCGCCCTTAAGGTTACATCTGATTTCTCTTCAAAAGTAAAGGATGGAAAGATAACTGTCGAAGAGATCCAGGACAGTGTGGAAAAGGTTCTGTCCCAGGCTGGATATGAGGATGTGGCAAAGGCCTATATCCTCTATAGAAAGCAGAGGGAGAAGATCAGAAACATGAAGTCTGCAACCCTTGACTACAAGAGTGTTGTGGACAACTATCTCAAACTCAGTGACTGGAGAGTAAAGGAAAACAGTACCGTAACATATTCTGTGGGAGGACTTATCCTCTCCAACTCAGGTGCAATCACAGCCAACTATTGGCTCAGTGAAATCTATGATGAGGAGATTGCAAACGCCCATAGAAATTGTGATTTCCATATCCATGATCTGTCTATGCTTACAGGATATTGTGCCGGCTGGTCATTGAAGCAGCTGATCCAGGAAGGTCTCGGAGGACTACCTGGCAAGATTACTTCCGCTCCTGCAAAGCATCTTGCCACCCTCTGTAATCAGATGGTTAACTTCCTTGGTATTCT
>JALFRH010000108.1 GCA_022785155.1 Spirochaetales bacterium | reverse complement strand
GGAATCGTAACTGATCCTGAGCATCTCTATGACGCAGTATATGGAGAACAAGGAACTAAGATTCAAAACTGATTATAGACTTATATGCCAATTGGTCTTGGACAGGTAGGAAAGCCATTCTTTTCTTCCTGTCCTTTATTATTCCTGATGCTTTGTCTTCCACCAGGAAGCAAAGGTTTCTGCCGCATATAGCATCAAGGCAGGAATAAAGACGGCGTAAGAATCCTGTATAAGGGAAGGCACTATCAATCTTGAAGCCAAGACAGATAGAGATACGATAAGCATAAGGGCTGAATTGATGAGGAGCGGCTTTACTCTTCTTTTCTTTCCCAGCGATGCAAAGTGAAGGGCGGAAGAAATGAGGCAGAGAGGGGAAATGATGAGACAGTTTATATTTCCCTTGGTCACATTGTGTATTGTAAAGAACATAAAGAATATCAAGACCAGGGATAGTATCCCGAAAAACAGATGTACCAAGCCCGACGCAATGTCTCCGATTCTCTCCAGGGCTCTCCTCTTCAATAAAGGAATGAGGGAGAGCAAAGACAAAATGACGCCAAAAAAGATGGAGCGGATCTTGAGACTCCATTTCTCAGGAACAGGATCTCGAGAAAGGGACGTGTAGATTTTTTCTTCCTCGTCTCCTTGGTATTCCCTTATACACTTTTCAAGAGTGGAAGGAAGAAAACATGCTTCCCACATGGTTTCTTCTTTGTCTGTATCAGGACCCAGAAGATAGCTTATTGTCCAGGCCACAGGAAAGGAGGAAAGGGATAAGTGCCTCTCCACACACTCCCGTAGGGTCTCTTTTGACGGAGTCTCCTTCAGCACTCTCTCAAAATCACCATCCGTAAGCCAGGAATAGATATCCCTGGGGCGGGTGGCGCAGTTATCCCTGAAGTAATCATAGAGGTATGTCCTGTTCTCCTCTTTTGTAGAGTACATAAGGAAGGAGAAGAGATTCTTTTTCTGGTTATTGTCCAGATCAAGCTTCAACAAGGATACGTTTCTGTCTTCTTCTATGAGGGACTCTATCCTATAGTCTCCATAAGTGGCCCAGGCCTCATAGTATAGGCGGCCGAAAGCGAAGTTTACAAAAAATGAGTCGTCGAAGGAGAATATCCCCCAGTCAAAGGCAATGGAGTAGGAGTCGGGAGTCTTCAATAGTATTGCACTGTGCCCGAAGTTCTCCCAGACCATGGTGCCTGGTCCACCTGTAAGAAGATAAAACTCCATTTCAGAGTATCTCTCTTCATCATCCTCAGTCACTACAGTCTTTTTGTAGGAATCCAGTTCCTTGTCAATCTGGAAAAGGGGAGGAGTGTCGGCTTTCCCCAAAAGGCCGAACAATATGAGGGAGGACAAAAACAGAACTGAGAGTTTCTTCATATTGAGAGTTTATCACCTCCTCTTTTCTTCTTCCACTCCTCCCTTGTTACAGAAAAAATCACTCTTCGTCTTTGTTGATGAAGCTAATTGTGTTAAAATATAATGATGGAAAGAGACTTTAAGACATTGGGGATAGTTCTGAAAAAAGATAATGTCAAGGACAATGACGTTGTCATCAGGATCCTCACTCCCGACAGGGGGATTCTCGAAGTCTATGTATATGGGGTGAGAAAGAGTTCCAAGGCTGTAAGGGCCTCGGTATTCACAGAAGGTGTTTTTTCTCTTTCAAGACGAACGGAAAACGGAAAGATTACTCTAAAGGATGTAGATACTCTTTCCTATCATGAAGAAATCGGCGGAAGTCTGGAAAAAACAGCATTGGCCTCTCTCTTTTGTGAGATGATAATCAAAGGAAAGAGCGTGGATGCCTATGTATACAGCCTCTTGGCCGCAGTCTTCGACAACTTGGAGCAGGGAGAAGTCGACCTTGTGGTCATCTACTTCATCGTCCAATACCTGCGTGTCCAAAGTCTTGGAGGAGATTGGAGATATTGCCCTGAGTGCCAGAGTGAGTATAAAGATGATGAGATTCTTGGTTTTTCTCTGTCCCTTGGCACTGCGGTCTGCAATAAATGTGATGAAATGAACGGGAGTGTCATTCTCCCTCCCAATGCAAGAAAGTATCTTGCCCGTATATATGAATGCTCTATTGAGGAGGCCTTGGAGATCAGGATCAGTCAAAACATGGCAAGGCGCATAAGAGGCTATCTCCTAAGATCCCTCAGGCATTCGTTCCCCGCCCATCTCAATGTGTTGGATACGGGGCTGATTTTGTAAGGAAATGTAATATATATGAAAGTAAGGATCAAAAGCTGCGATATATCGAAAGCGAGAAGCCTAAGCGAAAGATTTGGAATTCCTATTCTTGCTTCAACTATTATGGCGAGAAGAGAGATGCCTGAAGAGGAAGTGATGTATTCCCTTGAGGACGATATCCTATACCAGCATAGTCCCTTTACTGTGGACGATGTCTATACAGCTGTGGAAAGGATACAGGAAGCCTTGGATGAGGAGGATGGCAAGGAACAGGAGAAAATCCTCATTTTCGGCGACAGGGACGTGGATGGTGTCACAAGTACCGCCATTATGATAAGGACTTTGAGAAAGCTGGGCGCCAAATATATCTCGTGGCGTCTTCCCCATGGAGACGAAAGCTACGGTCTCACTTCAGATGCAGTGGATGAAATACTCCAGTCTGGAGTGACCCTTGTCATTACTGTGGACAATGGAATATCCGCCATCGAAGAAATCAAACGCTTGGAAATGGCAGGTGTAAGTGTAATAGTTTTGGATCACCATATTCCTGGGGACAAGCTTCCTCCAGCCGAGGCCATATTCAATCCGAAAATCGAAGGCTCCGGTTATCCTTTTCCCCATCTGGCAGGTTGCGCAGTTGCCGCAAAATTATGCTGGGCCCTCCACTTTGCATCCACACCACTATGGAATTCATCTTTGATTCTTCTCCATGCAGAGCCGGGAAACGGCACTATCAGGGTGACGGGTGCCAAACTGGAGAACCTGGTGGTTGTAGACACCTGTTCCGATGAGTTTTTGGAAGACGGAAGGAACTCCCTTTCCCAGTCACGGCTCCTTCCATTTCTTTCCTGCCAACTGCCTATAGTTGTTTTGGATAAAGAAACTGAGTTGTCTCTACTGAGAAAGGCCTTTGGAAGAAACGTAGATATTTCCTTGGAAGATTTCAGACCTCAGATGGAGAAGGTTATGCCAAAGACAAGAGGTAAGAGCCTTTTTGAGCTCTCTGTCTTCAGCAGGGCTGCAAAGTATGCACCATCCAACAAAGAGATGGAGACCTTGATCTCCCTCTTCAAATCTTCCTCCATCTACTCCTTTCCTGAGTTGACAAAGAATTTTGAAGATATACAGCAGCTTGAGGCCATAGGAACCATATCCGATTTGATGCCTATGAAGGATGAGAATAGGCTCATTGTAAAGAAAGGCCTGAAACTAATGGGCAGGAACCCCATTCCATCCCTCCAGTACCTTATGGCGAAACAGAATCTATTCGGGAAACCTATTTCCAGCGTAAATATCTCTTTCAAAATAGCTCCTGTACTAAACGCTGCAGGAAGAATGGGAAAGCCTGAAGACGCATTGGAGCTCTTGATAGCCGAGGATCCAGGGGTAATAGAGGAACTCTCCCTGAGATTATTGGATATGAACGGGCAAAGACAGAAAAGCGAAGAGGAAGTGATGGAGAAGGTCTCAGTGGAGGCCGAAGAGTCATATGTAAAGAATCAAGGCAAGATGATCATCATCGATGACTCTGATGTCCCAAGAGGCCTTACAGGAAGTATTGCCAGCAGGCTTTCCAATGATAAGAACGTCCCTGTAATCGTAATGGCCGGAGTAGATGGAAAGGTCGTAGGAAGCATGAGATGCAGGGAACCTTGGTCTGCCAGGGAGTTTTTATCCAACTTTTCATATCTCTTTGAGGATTTCGGGGGCCATCGTTTTGCAGCAGGCTTCAGACTTGAGGAGGAGAGGAAGGAAGAGTTGATCTCTTCTTTCGAAGAGTATGTATCCTCCCTTCCTGAAATAGACCAGGAAGATATAGAGATAGAAGTGGACGCCCAGATTCCCAAGGAATTTATGAATGAAATGGTCTGGAAGACAAAAGAGTTGTTCGAGCCCTTCGGCCAGGAGAACGAAGAGCTGCTCTTCTATATCCCGGACGGTGTCATTGAAGAAGTTTATTGTGTTTCCAACAACCCCAAGTATATGCGTTTCACCATACGTTATGGTGAAAATGCTTGGCCCAGCGTATGGTGGGAAGCCAGGAATAATGCGGAGTTTACCATAGGTAGACATGTATCAATTGTTTTCTCTCCTGAAACCAATTGGTGGAAAGGGGTTGGCAAGATGCAGATGCACATAAAACAGATGGAGCCGATAGTAATGGAATAAACGTTGTGATTTACGCAACTTTCTTTTCAAAAACCTTTGATTTCTATTGTTTTGAAGAAAAAATTTGACATCTTGCAAAAGCAGTGCAATACTCTAGACAAGCTCGACAATACGGGTAAAGGAGTTTCCTATGCTTATTCTTATAGCAGATGCATTTGACAAATCTCTTCCTGGTAAACTTGAGGTTTTCGGGGAAGTCACAACAGATATCGAAAGACTTGGTGAAGCTGATGTTGTTCTGATCCGCAGTAAGACAAAGGCCACAAAGGAATATATTGACAGAGCCAAGAACATGAAGCTCATCATTCGTGGCGGCGTCGGTATGGATAACATCGACATTCCTTACTGCAAGGAAAAGGGAATCGTTGCAACAAATACACCTAAGTCATCTGCAGTTGCAGTAGCAGAACTGGCATTCTGCCTTATGCTCAGCACTCCGAACAACCTCTGTTTCTATGACAATACAATGAAGAACGGAGAGTGGGCGAAGAAGACAAAGAGACATGAGCTCTACGGAAAGACACTTTGTCTTTTGGGAATCGGAAATATTGCCAGAAAAGTTGCAGAAAGGGCACATGCTTTCGGCATGAAGGTTGTGGCTTACGACAAGTATGTAGAGAAATCAGACTTGGCTGAGATGATGAGTCTTGAGGATGCTGTAAAGGATGCAGATTATATTTCAATGCACCTTCCTTACACTCCTGAAACAGACAAGATGGTAAATAAGGATCTTATTTCCAAGATGACAAAGAAGCCTGTAATCATCAATACAGGTCGTGGAAAGTGTGTTGATGAGAAAGACGTTGCAGAAGCTCTCAAGAACGGAGATCTCTCATGGTTCTGTACAGATGTATACTCCACAGAGCCTCCTGTAAGAGAAGAGAATCCTCTCTTTGGATGCACGAACGTTACATTTACTCCTCATGTAGGAGCAAACAGTGAAGAAAACCTTCTTAGAATCGGAGATGAGGTTATCGACACAATTGCAAAATATCACAGTGAAGGCTTGGTTTGATAAAAAAAGGGGGGAGTCATGGCAAAGAGAATCGATGACACCAACAAAGCTATAATCAGGCTTCTTCGAGATGGAAGAAAACCATATTCCGTCATTGCAGAAGAGCTTGGTATAACGGAGAACACTGTTAGAAGTAGAGCCAACAAGCTTTTAGAAGATGGTGTCTTGAGAATTACAGGCATGGTTGATCCTGAAAAAGTCCCTGGTCTTCAGATGATATATATGGGTGTCAAGCTCTCTACTATGGAGTTGCAGAAAAAGGCGAAGGAGTTTATGAACCTCAGAGGTGTCGTCTCCGTCTCCATTGTAACAGGGCGATATGACTTGATTGTGGAGTTGGTGCTCTCTGAGGATGAAGATTTGTCGCTTCTGCAGTTCTTCTCCCAGGAGTTGACAAAGCTTACGGAAGTCCTGGAAGTTGAGACTTACGTAGTATATAAGTCCCATGAACTATTGGTTCCATATATTCTTTGATGTCTGGTCCGGCAAATGCCGGGCCTTTTGTGTTTTTTAAATAGTTTTATATCCTTTCCTTTTTTATTCAATGGCGTCTCCTTTGTTTTTCAGCTATGATATGTACAAATAAAAACAGAAATTAATAGGAGAGCGAAATATGGCATCCCTTGAAACAAAATATTTGGGACTTACCCTTAAGAGTCCTGTCATCGTTGGATCCAGCCCGTTGACACAGAATCTTGTATCTCTTGAAAAGTGTGAAGAGGCAGGCGCCGGAGCAGTAGTGCTTAAATCAATTTTCGAAGAGCAGATTGAAAATGAAGTAAATAAGGAAGTTGAAGTAAATGACGAGTATTTGAACTTCTCTTCAGCTCACAATGTATATAAGAGAGCCGCCACAGATTTCCATATTGAGAAATATATCAAGCTTCTCACCTCAGCTAAGAAAGAACTGAGCATTCCTGTCATTGCTTCCGTCTGCTGCAAGAGCCTTTCTTCCTGGGCTGAATATGCAGCTCGTTTTGTAGATAATGGAGCTGACGCCATTGAATTGAACTACTATCCTGTGACATCAGACGCCAGAGTGGATGGCAGAAAGGTTGACGATGAGTTTATGGCATTCATTGAATTTGCAAGAAAGAATATTTCCTGTCCTCTCACAATAAAGATGGGAAGTAAATACTCTGCCCTTGCAAACAAGATCAAGGCAATCGATAAAGCCGGAATCCAGGGTGCTGTACTTTTCAACAGAACCTTCCAGCCGGACGTGGACATTGAGAAGATGGAGATTGTTTCCGGTTGCCCCACAACAGATGGAAACGATTATTTCGACACTCTCAGATGGACGGCATTGATGAGCGGCGAAGTGAAGATGGACATATGTGCCAACACTGGTATCCATACCTCCGAAACAGCAATCAAGATGCTTCTGGCGGGAGCAAAGGCCTTTGAAGTTGCATCCCTTCCAATTAAAGAGGGCTTTGGTTCCATTACCCGTCTCAACAACGGAATCAAAGCATGGATGGAGGCCCATAACTTCAATTCCATATCAGACTTCTGTGGTCGCCTTGCCCAGGAAGAGAGCTCTGAAGGCTACAAGTGGGAAAGAACACAGTTCTTGAAGATTATCAGCAGGGACTAATATGGACAGGACAAAATACGAAGATATACAACCCTACAGAGGGGAGAGGTTCGAGAAGGCGAAAGTGAACCTTATGGACAAAAAAGAGTTCATCGGAGCCTTTGCCTATATGCTTACCGGAAACTTCGCCTCCATAGAGCCTATGGTAGGCGCCATAGAAAAGGCTCTTGTGGATGTCCACTCCTATGATGATTTCCAGCATAAAGTCACTGCAGGTTTCTTTATTCCTGCAATTCTCGAGAACTCAACTACAGGGTTCTCCGTCTCCGGAGGAGACAATTTGGATAAAAACAAGGGATATCTCTTTATATCCAACCATAGGGATATCATTCTTGACTGTACTCTCCTGGATTATGCTCTGAAACAGAAGAATCTGCCTCTTTGTGAAATGGCTGTGGGTGACAACCTTATGGTAAACCAGTTGGTTGAAGACCTTTTCAGAATGAATGGAGGAATTATCATCAAACGTAATCTTCCTATGAGGGAGAAGTACCTTGAATCCATCAGAATAAGCGAATACTTTGTGGAGACTGTATCTGAAGAGAATAAATCCATTTGGGTCGCCCAAAAATCTGGAAGAAGCAAGGATGGAAGGGATCTTACCCAGTCCGCCATCATCAAGATGCTTTATCTTTCCAAGAAGAAGGAAGGTTGTTCCTTCTCCGAACTTATAAAGAAGTGCAACATCGTCCCTGTGGCCATCAGTTACCAATATGATCCCAATGACATCAATAAGGGTAGGGAAGAAGTTACAAAGGAACACAATGACGGCAAGTATGAGAAGAAAAAGTATGAAGATCTCATAAGCATGGTGAAGGGCTTGAGATGCCAGAAGGGCCAGGTCCATGTTTCCATCGGAAACCCACTGGAGGGAGAATACAATACTCCTGAGGAAGTGGCTGCAGCCATAGATAGAGAGATTCATTTGAACTATCGCCTTTTTGATACAAACTATCTTGCTTATGATGTTTTGGAAGGTGGAGATAGATTCAAAGACCATTATGCAACTCTGGATAGAAATGAGTTCTTGTCAAAGTTCGCACACCTTTCAGAAGATGTAAGAAGCTTTGTTTTGAATACTTACGCCAATCCTGTAAGAATGATGCTGGAAGCAAAGCAAGGACAATGAGAAGACTTTTCCCTTTCCTGGTGATTCTTTCAATCCTCTTGTTCTCCTGTTCCCGTGGTGACTTCAGAGTCTCGGGGGCAGGTTTCAGCCATACCGATGAAGGAGTGAGGATAAAAGCCTTTGTGGAGGAGGGTGAAGAAGATGAAAAATACTCCTTCATCCTTTCCTCTCCTGATAAAGATTTAGTGTGGAAGGGTGATTTTTCCTATGATAAAGGTCGCCTGTCTTCGGATGTGCTTCTAATAACCCCTGGTTCTTCTATGCCTAAAGGTGAGTATACTCTCTTGATTCATTCAACCAATGGCAGTGACCTGGAAGAAAAAATAAGCTTATAGACTATTTTGTTCTTCCCACCATTTCCTTCAAGCTCTGTTCTGTGATCTTAATAAGGAAGGTCCTTCCGTGAGGACAGCAGGGTTCCTCCATTTCAAATACTTTCTCCAGTATCGACTCTGCAGCCCATTTATCTACTTTGTCGCCTTTCTTTATTGCTTTACGGCAAGCCATTACAGCAAATATTTCCTGTTCCAACTGATGCTCGTCGCTTTTTGCACTGGTGATAAAGTCTACGATTTCCTTTTCTATTCCCTTGCACACAGCAGGAATGGCATCTATTTCCCATTCCCCCTTTCCTTCCTTCAATAAGGAAATGCCAAGTTTTGTATATACATAGGAGTTTCTTTCAAGAAAATCATCTGTCAGGTCATCCACTTCAATTTTTATAGGTACAAGCAGTTTCTGAACTGTCTTTAGTGACAAGAGTTCATCATACAGAATCCTCTCATGGGCTGCATGCTGGTCCACCAGGTACAGTGAGTCCCCCTTCTGGCATATGAGGAAAAGATCAAAGGCCTGTCCTATATATACTATTTCATCTTCATCTATAGCTTTTACTTCTTCCTTGGCATAAGACTCGTTTCTGACCTTCTCCCTCAGTGCCTTGAGTTCCTTTGCTTTTTTCAGCCATTCAGAATCCTTGGGAGTGTATTTATTGGATCTGTCTTCAAAGCTTTCTGGAGCCTCTGTTCCATTGTGGTTATAGAAGACCCTTTCTTCTTTTTTGTCCTCCATCTCCACCTTTGGAGTAGTAGGGGGGAGAACTCCAAAGGACTTGGTCTTCGCTCCGTTTTCCCAACGCTCCGTATCGTCAAGATAAAACTGCCTTACACTCTTTATTTCAGGTATTTTCCTCTCCACTCCGTTTTTTATCATGGAGGAAAGGGAGTGGTGTATATCCGCCTTGTTTCTTATCTTTACTTCTTTCTTCGCCGGATGGATGTTGAAATCCACCAGTTCACTATTATCGTTTATAAAGACACAGGCATAGGGGTAGCTGCCTCCAGGTAGTAGTTCTCCATATCCATAGAGCACAGCCTGAACCATGGAGAATTCCTCGACAGGGCGGGAGTTTACATATATCCTGATTTCTTTTTTGTCTGATCTTTTTACAGCAGATGAGCCTGCAACTACAGTTATGGAGTAGTCTTCAGCCTCCATATTCAGTGTATTTACATCGGAGGATGATACTCCATACTCCCTCCAAAGCATCATTACCCTCTCTTTATAATCTGCAGCTTTGGGCCACTGCATTCTTGTGGCTCCATCCACTTTCAGTGTGAAACGGACAGAAGGAAAGGCAAGAGCCTTCGATGACAATAGGGTGCGGCATAGATTGGACTCTGTGCTGGCTCTCTTAAGAAAGCTTCTTCTTGCAGGTATATCCATAAAAAGATCTTCTGATGTGCAGATAGTTCCTTTCTCCGGCCCTGTTTCCTCCACAGGATAACGCTTTCCATTATCTATAACCAAGGTTGAAGCTTTCTTTTCTTCACTGTCGAAGGAGGATATTGTAAGTTTGGAGACAGAAGAGATGGAGTAAAGGGCCTCTCCTCTGAAACCGAGAGTATTTATTTGATATAGATCATCTGGGTTATGGATCTTACTTGTGGCATGGCGCTTTGCTATGAGGGACAAGTCTTCCCTGTTTATGCCTTTTCCGTTGTCTTGGACTTCAAGTTTGTCGATGCCACCACCTTCAATTATTACTGTAATATCATCGGAGCCTGCATCCAAGGAGTTGTCCAGAAACTCCCTGAGTACTGACTGAGGGCGTTCTATGACTTCTCCTGCAGCAATACGTGAGGAGAGAAGGGGATCGAGAAGATTAATTCTTCCCATTAGTTTCCACTCTCACTGTCATAGAGTTCCTGTGTAACTGTAATAGTGGAGAAAGAAGAATCTACAATAGTCTGCACTACGTTATCTAGGATTGTAGGTGTGTCAGGATCATTGATGATCTCACTTTCTTTCTTGATAAAGAGTGGAGCATCAGGTGTTCCTGTCATCTTCTGATCAATGACGGATAGAATAGGAGTATCTGGGGAACCGGAAAGATAAGAGTAGACTTCATCTTTAAAGACTGGTGTCAAAACATAGAGTGGAACTTCCAGATATCTCTTGTCTTCATCTACACTGATTTTTGTTCCCTTTATATAATCGAAACCTTCATTATAGGAGAGGGTTGTGGTCAAACCTCTGATGGAATCATAGATGGAGATGTCAGGAGATGAGAAGTTGTATACTTTTTCTTCTTTATCAAGGGAGATGAAGTGGTATTCACCCTTTCCTCCAATATCCGCCTTTGTTGTAGGAGTGTATACAGACAGCTCCCTTTCACCTTCAGAAATCACTGTAGCTGTACCATAGACAAGATAAACCACAAGGCCTTCTTCGTCTTTTATTGCCGCCAAGGAGTTTTCTCCCAACACCAATGTTAAAGCGCTGGCCTTTGCTGTTGCTTTCTCTTCTCCTGTTGCAAGAACTACACCTGTACCATCTATGTCTGTGCTGGTTCTTCTGATTGTTCTTCCGTCAGTGCCTACCAAGGCATAACGACCTGAGAAGGATATTGTGTTGGAGGCAAATATAATAGCTCCAGTAATGATTAACATTATAACGGCAGTAAGTCTTTTCATAGTGACCTCTTTTACAATATTAGCACATACATGGATTTGTTTTCCATGAGTTTATTGCATCTTCTATCCATTATTTGTATCGTGTGTATCTTGTTTCGCCATATCTTTATCCAAAAGGTTGTATGGAAAGGTGTGGGCGGAGTATATATGCTCCCTTGTAAGCTTATCGATATGGCATAGCTCCTTTATTATAGGCTTCAGCTTTGCCCTGATGTTTGTCTGGTCGTAGGGGCATACAGGCTTTACCACAGGAATATCATAGACTTCCTTCAGCCTCTCTGTGACATTCTCTTTTATCTCTATCATAGGCCTTATAATATGCATCTTTCCATCGAAGAACTCCTGTACAGGAAGCATTGTGGAAAACTTGGCTCTGAAACAGAGATTCATCATGGTGGTTTCCACCAGATCATCGAGATGATGCCCCATGGCAACCAGCTTCTCATTGTTTTCACTGGCCCATTGGAAGAGGATACGTCTTCTGTTGCGGGAGCAGAGATAACAGTTGAATTCTCCTTTGAAGGATTCGGGATATTGTTTTTCGTCTACAATTGTCAAATCTATATCCAGATCCTTGAAGTATGTCTTCAGTTTCTCTCTGTATACGGGATCGATGGGGTGCTCAATCCAGTCTATCATGACAGCCTCAAGGTTGTATGATACAGGAAGCCATTTCCTTCTAAGGGAAAGGGCAAGGGCGAGAGCCAGGGAGTCTTTTCCGCCGCTGGCTGCAATAAGAACGGTATCCCCGGCTTTTATCATTCCATATTTGTTTATTGCTTTTCCCACACCTTTGATGAATCTCATGACCCATGGCGGGATATCTCCGTCAATCAAAGTGCGGTAACTGATTTTCTCTTCAGCCATGAATTACTTCCCCCATAGCCCTGGAAGCAGCCTCCTCAGATATATATGAGGGAGTATACAGGGCTACTTTTCTTAGGCTCTTTTGAAACAACGACGATACTTTTCCAGAGAATACCATATCACTGTCGTTGATATCTTCCACCCTTCCATCTTCTGTAAGGACGGAGATATGGGTTTCGAAGCTGATAGGTTCCGGAATATCTATTATGACTTCCCATTCCTTCAAATCAGGGTAGTCCTTTGAAAGGTTTTTCCAGATTTGCCTTTCCATTTCCTCTCTGTCTCCAGGCTTACGCCCCTTGGTTTCGATTACTCCCGAGCTCTCATAATCCTTGAAGGCTTTCCTTTCAAAGAGATGGTTGTGTTCCACTTCCTCCACCATTTCCAAAGCTCCGCACTTATCTTTTCTTTCCCTTAAGAGAAGGACGAACTCATTGTCGTCGATGCCATAGAGTTCATCAAAGGTCACAAGCCCCTCCTTAAGGGCTGTAATAAGCGCCTTCTTTATCATGGCTGTGGCGCTTCTTACTCCTTTATGCCAATAAAGGGTCCTGTACATCATGTACTTGGAGAATAGAATCTGCTCCACGCTGCTGATGGCGGCTTTATCCAGGCAGAGCCTTGAGTTGTGGTAGGAGAGGGAAGATATGATGAAGTCTGTATCCTGCTTTCCATATGGTACACCTGCAAAAAAGCCGTCACGGGAGAGATAGTCCAGTTTGTCTGGATCCAAGGTGCCTGAAAGTACGTTCCTATAGAAGATGGTTTCTTCATCTGAAGAGAGGAGATCCTTGTCTATGATGGCGGCTGTCATCACTCTGTCCGCCCCTGTCTTATCTATGGCCTCCCCAAGTTCTTTGTGCTCCAATATCATCTCCCCTGCCAATTCTTCATGGTCTCTTATGGCAAGCTCCTTCAAAGAGTGGGCATAGGGAAAGTGGCCTATATCATGAAGAAGGCAGGCTACGAGAAAACTCATCATCCCCTTTTCTGTAAAGGGCAGATCCTGGGATTTCTTGGAGAGGGAAAGAAGTATCTGGCGCCCCAGGTAATATACTCCCAAAGAGTGGCTGAGCCTAGTGTGGACACAGCCTGGATATATATGGTAAGAAGGTCCATTCTGTTTTATCCTGGCCAATTTCTGTACATCATCCACCTCAGTCAAGGCCTTTATTTCCTTTGTCATGGGGATATTCTGCCAAAGAGGATCTTTGACAGTGTGTACAAATCCTTCATTTAGTATGTTCTGTGCTTTGGTTCTTTCCATAGGAACATAAATATAGCACAGGTGGAGAAAACCAAAAAGGATATGAAAGGAAAAAGCCTCATATTCCATAGTTTTGATGATGGACAAAGGGAAAACAAGCAATTGATTAATAAACGAAAGAAACCAATAATTAGAGTGTGAAGCATCTTATTTCTTTGACTATCATTCTGGTTTTCTCTTTGTCTTTTCTCTTTTCAGGGGTGGTTCCTGAAAGTGCGAAGGTCGGACGGGTGTGTGTAGAAGTGGAGGAAGGTAGTGTCGAAGAGATGGTCTTGAGGGCTTTGAAAGAAGAGTTCTCACTCTCCTGGATAGAAAACTATTGTGATGAAAGCGATGCTTTCCTGGCAGCTTACTCGGAGACTCTTTCATCGATTCTCCCCATGGAGAATGTAATAATGGGGGAGTTTGACGGAAACGGACTCTATTTCTATTCCCAGGATACTCCCGGCTGCTTTTACTTTGTAATAAAGGAGGGCAGGATAACCGCCCTCCAGAAAAAGTAATCTTTCTTATTTCAAAAGGTTTTCCAGTTCTGTAATAAGTGAATCGAAATACTTTGCAGTTGCTTTTACAGCATCTGGTTTCGACATATCCACGCCTGCGACCTTCAGGGCCTCCAACGGGTATCTTGAGCCACCGGACTTAAGGAAGGTAAGGTAGTCGTTTCTCTCTTTTTCTCCGCCGTTGAGGACTCTCTCGGATAGGGCGATGGATGCTGCAATGCCTGTTGCATACTTATAGACATAGAAAGCTCTGTAGAAGTGAGGGATCCTCAAGCCTTCCATATCTGAGTTTTCTTCAAATTCAAGCTGTGGTCCGAAGTATGCTTCCAACAGTTTCCTGTACGTTTCTCTGAAGAATGTAACGTTGATAGGATTACCTTCTTCAGCCCTTTTGTGGACGAGATACTCGAATTCAGCGAACATTGTCTGTCTGAAGAATGTTGCAACGATGTTATCCAGTTGCTGGGCCACAAGGAAAGCCTTTTCTTCTTTGCTTTCTGTATGGGACAGCAAGTATTTCATAAGAAGGTTTTCATTGAATGTAGATGCAACTTCGGCTTCGAAGATAGTGTAGTTGTAGCATGGGAAGGGATTGTTCTTTGCAGAGAAATATGAGTGCATTGAATGTCCGCCTTCATGGATAAGAGTAAATACACTGTTGATTACATCTTCTTCATAGTTGGTCAGGATATATGGGTTACCTGTAAAGCAACCTGCACTGAAGGCGCCGCTTCTCTTTCCCTTGTTTTCATATCTGTCGACCCATCTTTCCTCCAGGAGGCCTTTGCAGAGGGTATCCGAGTAATCTTTTCCAAGTGGCATTACAGCTTCTCTGATGATCTCTACAGCCTCTTCGTATGTATGCCTGCTGTTTGCCGCAGGAACTACAGGTACATATACATCCCAATGCTTGAGCTTATCTTTTCCAAGAAGCTTGGCTCTCAATGCATAGTAGCGGTGTAGGGAAGGGAAGGCCTCGTGGACGGCATCTATAAGATTTGTATATACATCCTCCGGTACGTTGTCAGGAAAGAGCGCCCTGTCCAAAGAAGACTTGTATCCTCTTGCCTTGGCGGAGAAGATATCGTTTTTGACGCTTCCTTCATAGAGTCTTCCAATAATATGCTGATGACTTTCATATTCCTTGTAGAATGCCTTGTAAGCCTTTTCCCTCTTGCTTTCATCTGTGCTGTGGAGGAACTTTGACCATGTGGAGTGGGTGAGCTTCTCTCCGTCCACTTCGCCGAAATCCAAGTCGATGTTGTCTATATCCATGAAAGCCTGATGGTAGCCGTCACTGTTGGCTCCATAGAGACTCATGATCCTCTCTTCCTTGTCTGAAAGGATATGGTCCTTCATTCTTCTTGATTTGTTGATGAATACACGGTATGGAGCGAATCTATCTTCCTTCAACCATGCATCGATATCTTCTTCCTTGATGGCCATAAGTTCAGGATCCATCCAGCTTGTCTTTTCGCTGAACTCGCTTTCCATCATATTTGCCAATCCGGCTCTGTTGATGACTTCTGGATTTGAAGAATCTGCAGAGTACATCAAAAATGCCCAGTTTCCAAGTCTTTCACCTTCCTGAAGGATGGCGAAGTATTTATTAAGGGCATTAAAAAGGGAGTCTGAGCTTTCTCCAAGTTTTCCCTTGAACTCATCAAGTTCATTGAGTCTACTTCTTATGGCGGCAATATCTTTGTCCCAAGCTTCAGGGGAAGCGGTCAAAGCAGATAGATCCCAAGTGTCGTTAATCTTTTGTTCTTTTCTCTCTATCATTTCTCTATTTCCTTTTTTAATAATTCCATCATTACTCTGGCAGCCTTTCCCCTATGGGAATACTTGCCTTTCTCTCCCTTTTCAAGGTCTGCAACTATTTTTCCTGCTTCATCTGAGAAGAATACAGGGTCATAGCCAAAGCCTTCTTTCCCCAAGCTGGGCTCCAGGGATATCTTCCCCTTCGCTTCCTCTTGTATTACGTAGATTCTGGTAGGTGAGAGATAGAGGCAGAGTGCACAGGTGAAGTAAGCTTCCCTGTCTTCGACTCCCTTCATCTTTTCCAACAGGAGCATGTATTTCTCCCTGCTGTCGAGTTTTTTCTCTTCCGTATCCCCGAACCTGGCTGTATGGATGCCGGGGCCCCAATCCAAAGCCTTTACACAGAGACCCGAGTCATCGGATAAAACTGGTGCCTTCACTACATCGTAGAGAGTTTTTGCCTTGATGATTGCGTTCTCTACAAAAGAAGATCCATTTTCGTCAGGATCAAATTCAATCCCTTCGTCCTTTGGAAGAGTAAGGCCTACGATGCCCTCCAAAAGACTCTCCATTTCCATTTTCTTATGGAGATTCCCAGATGCGAAATATAACTTCATGGGGATAGTATGAAGCAAAATCATCAAAAAAGGAACACTCTTTAACTTTTGGCGATCATCTCCAGAAGAGTTGATGTTTCTTTTACAGCCACAGAAACAGAGGATCTTGATAACCCCAGGATATTGGATATGTATGTCCTCGACATGCCGTTGGACACTTTCCTTATTTCACTTACATTCTTTCGATGGCATATTACCTGTGTCTGATAGTGGTCTCTAAGCTTTCTCTTTTTGTCTTCATCGTTTTCTTTGTTTATATTTGCAACCAGTTTCGCCATAATCCTCCAATGCTTGCTGGCTCTGGATTGTATTTCCCTTATTTTTTCTTCCTGATACCCCAAGGCTTCGTCCTTCAGATAAAGAAGACGGTTGATTGCGCATTCATCCACCTGAAGTACCCTTGCAATGTCATAGGAGTCGATGCTTTCTGTTTTTCTAGGCAGGGTAAGAAGGAAGATCAAGAATCGTTTTCTGGACGTTGGTATAGTCAGGGCTTTTCTCAGCTTTTTTTCATAATTGTTGAAAATAGGGTAGTCCAAAACGTTTCTGGTTTTTGTAATGAAGTCTATTATTTCCTTCAAGCCATACTCTGAATATAGATCCTGATTATAGGTTTCAGTGCTTCTGTGTTCTCTGGTGCAGGCGTCCAATACATCGTAGTCCCCAGGATGCTTCGAATTATATGCGGCTTCTTCCATAAAGAAAGCGTTTTCCCAAAGATTGTTCTGGTATGCCTTTTGTTTCATTCTCCTACATCTATACTGGCATAACTGCCTGAGATATTGGTTGAATGTGGCATTGGATACTCTATAGGATGTAATGATTTTATCCAGTTCCTTCTCCATATCCAGAAATACCGTCGAAGCATCGTCATAAGAGAGATGGAGCATATCCCTTGCTACAATATAGATAAGTATTTTTGTCCTCTCCCTTATGGCGTTCTTTTCCTTTTCGTTTGTTTGGGATGAATTGTTGAAGTCCAATACGGTCCTGCTGAACAATTCATCCTCTTCCCTTGATAAATAGTCCTTTTTCATAAAAACCTCCACCTTTTTCCATTCAAAAAGAATGCCGTTGGTGAAGGATGCGCGTTTATAGTGTAAAAACAAGTCGTATTTTTACATCAAGGGGTGAAAAAAATATCCCGGTTGCCCGGGATAATGCAAGTTATTTGGACTCAATCAACAGATTGTTTTCACCATAGATTTTCGGATTGGTTCCATTTTCTACATTGTCTTTGTCCACCACCACTTCCTTTACCCCAGGAATAGATGGTACTTCATATGAGATTGAGAGCATAAGGTTTTCGACTATTGATCTCAAGCCTCTTGCCCCTGTCTTCTGCTGGTAGGACTTCTCTGCAATGGCGTTTATGGCGTCTTCTGTAAATTTCAGTTTGATGCCGTCCAAAGAGAAAGATGTCTCATACTGCTTTATAATTGAGTTCTTGGGCTCTGTAAGTATTCTTACAAGGTCGGCTTTTGTAAGATTATCCAAAGTTGTATGGATTGGAAGTCTTCCGATAAACTCAGGAATAAGGCCGAACTTTACAAGGTCATCTGGATGAAGCTCCTTGTAGAGCATACCCAAATCCTTCTCGTTCTTTTCTTTGACCTGGGCACCAAATCCCATACTTGATACAGCAGTTCTCTTTTCAATGACTTTATCAAGACCTACGAAAGCTCCACCGCAGATGAAGAGGATGTTTGAAGTGTCGATTTTAAGCATTTCCTGGTTAGGGTGCTTTCTTCCTCCTTGTGGAGGGACTGAAGCCACTGTGCCTTCGATTATCTTCAAAAGTGCCTGCTGGACACCTTCTCCTGAAACATCCCTGGTAATGGATACGTTTTCGCTTTTCTTGGCGATCTTATCGATTTCATCAATGAATATGATGCCTTTTTCCGCCTTTGCAATATCATAGTCCGCAGCTTCAATAAGCTTCAGGAGGATGTTCTCCACGTCCTCTCCCACATATCCTGCTTCTGTAAGTGTAGTTGCGTCTGCAATGGCGAAAGGAACATTGAGTTTCCTTGCCAAGGTTCTTGCAAGAAGAGTCTTTCCTGTTCCGGTAGGTCCGATGATGAGAATATTGGATTTATCCAGTTCGACTCCGGTATCTTTTATTTTGCTCTGGTACTTTATTCTCTTGTAGTGGTTGTAGACAGCAACTGAAAGAACTCTCTTGGCGCTATCCTGGCCGATTACATACTGATCAAGATAATTCTTGATTTCTTCAGGAGTAGGGATTTCAAGATCCTGGAATTCATCATCTCCGCTTTCAACCATCTGCTCCTTGAGAATATCGGAACAGGTCTTGATGCAGCTTTCACAGATACAGACTCCAGGGCCGTTGACCATCCTGACAGTTCCGTCATTTGGGCGACCACAGAATGAACAGTATTTAGAATTTCTAGCCATCTTTCCTTCTCATCACTTTATCGGCGATTCCATAGGCTACAGCTTCTTCTGCATCCATGAAAAAGTCTCTTTCAATATCTTTTGTCACATCCTCGCCGCTCTTTCCTGTGTGCTGGGAAAGGATTGAAGTGGTGATCTTCTTGATTCTCTGCATCTCTTTGTTGGTTACGAGAATGTCGGAAGATTGTCCTTCAGCTCCACCGGAAGGCTGGTGAATCATTACTCTGGAATAGGGGAGTACAAATCTTGATCCCTTTTCCCCTCCAGCCAGAATCAATGCAGCCATGGAACATGCCTGTCCGATGCAAATTGTAGTTACAGGGCAGGATATATACTGCATTGTGTCATAGATCGCCAGACCGGCGGTGACACTTCCACCAGGAGAGTTTATATAGAGGTTGACATCCTTTTTTGGGTTTTCGCTTTCAAGAAAGATAAGCTGAGCCACGACCAAATCGGCCATGGCGTCGTTGATCTCTCCGTCTACAAAGATGATCCTGTCCTTTAAGAGACGGGAAAAGATGTCGTAGGTACGTTCCCCTGTTCCGGACTGCTCCAGAACATAGGGGACATATGTGTTCATTTTAGGATTAGACAAATCTTACTCCTCTGTAGGGTTCATGAATGCATCGAAACTGACAGTCTCACCTTCTTTGAATGTGTTGTTTGCAAGAAGGAAAGGAACAGTTTCTGCATACTGCATTTCATCTTTGATTGCAGACTTCAAGTATTCTTTCTGCTCTGGGCTGTAGGAATCCTTGATTTCTTCGTTGCATTTGTCTTCAAATGCCTTTTCATCGATCTTGAAGTCTTCCTTCTTTCTGATTTCATCAAGAATCATCTGCTTCTTAAGGTCTTCGATGATGGATTCCTTCCAACCTTCCACCAGAGTCTCTTTTCCGCTTCCCTGGAGCTGGAGGTAAGAAACGAACTGTTCCTCAGGAATGCCCATCTGCTTTACGAATCTCTGCCAGTAGTTCTCAGACTCATAGTCGATCATGCTCTGAGGAATGGCGATTGTTGCGCTCTTTGCGATTGTATTGACGATTTTGTCAGCCTTGATGTTCTTGGAAGCATCTTCAAGTCTCTTTTCAAAATCAGCCTTGATGCCGGCCTTCAGGTCTTCAACTGTCTTGTACTCGTCCTTTACATCCTGAGCGAAGTCGTCGTCCACCTTTGGAAGGTCGCGATACTTGACTTCATTGACCTTGACGTGGAGCTTCAGTGTCTTGCCCTTGAGAGTTTCGTTTGCTTCATCTTCGCCATAAGTCTTGTCGAAAGTCTTCTCTTCGCCTGCAGACATGCCAATGATATCACTGTCGATCTTGAAGCGGTTGTATCCGCTGCCTACTGTGAATGTGAAATCTGTACTCTTTGATTCTTCGATTTCGTTTCCGTTTTCATCCAGTTCCGCTACATCGACCTTGACGATGTCTCCGTTTTCAACAGCACCGTCCTTTCTGATGACCATAGCGTTCTGTTCCTGGAGTCTCTTTATTTCCTTTTCCACATCTTCGTCAGTAACTTCACCCTTCTTGACTTCGATTTCAAGTCCTGTGTACTGAGGAAGATCGAACTTAGGATATACATCGTACTTTACTGTGAAAGTGATGTCACTGTCCTTCTTGAAAGGAAGAAGAGATTCTTCATCCTGAAGTTCAGGCACTGAATAAGGGAGAGGTCTCTGGCTTTCTTCCAAAGTTTCGATGGTCTCTTTCAGGTTTGCTTCCATGCAGTCGAATGTAGATTCTTCTCTGATTCCCTTTCCATACTTTCTTTCAATGACTGATGTAGGTACATGTCCCTTTCTGAAGCCTGGCATTTCAATTGTCTTGGCATATTTGTTGAGCTTATCCTGATATGCCTTCTCGATACTTGCTGCATCAACTGTAAGTGTAAGTGATGCCTGACTGTTTTCCAGTTCCTTAACGTTCTTCTCGGTTACCATCTGTGGTCTCCCTTAATGATTTTATTATTCTAAATTAACTCGCCGTAGCAACTAACAAATATATACGTTTTTCCCTATCTTTGTATATAGGTGCATTTTAGCTACCACAAAAGGAAAATAAACGTTCTTGAAAAAAAAGGCAAATACTTTGTTATTTTATCCACTAGGACATTATCTGACCTAGTGGGTGTGTAAAACTGTAGCCATAGGAGAAAAGAAAATGGCTACTGTCTATGAAATGGCAAAAGAAGCATGTGGTGACAAGAGAAAGGAAAATGAATTCATTATGATGATGGAGCCAAAGGTCAAGAAGGTGGCCTACAAGTACATAAGCTCCGTCAAGGGGGCTTCAGAGTATAGGGACGATATAGAGAATGCCGCCAGGATCGGCATCCACAGGGCCTTGATGCGCTTTGATTTCACATATTCTGGTTTCGATTCATATATGGAAAGGGCCATGGATATGGAAGTGAGATCCTTTTTAAGCGACGGCCTCAGGACAATCCGTTTGCCGAAACACATGATAGAATCCATCAGAAAATATAGAAACGGAGATGAATATCTCTCAGTGGAAAAAGAAAAGAAGGTGAAGGAAGCCATGAAGAGGGAAGAGTGCATATCCCTTGATGCATCCTTCTCCGGTGACGATAGAGGCAGGACGCTGTCTGAAACCATATCTTCCTCCTCTTATGTAGAGGAAGAATATGAGAAGATGGAGTCCATATCCGTTCTTGAAAAGGCTTTGGGTATGTTGGATGGAGAAGAACTCTATGTGATAGCTACATCCTTCGGAGTATTGGACCATCCCAAGAAGAAAGCCAAGGCCGTTGCAGAGGAACTGGGTGTAAGTGTAGGTACCATTGCTGCAAGGAAGAAAAACGGTATGAGAAAACTCAGATCCTATCTTACGGCTTGTTGAAAGTAATGTAGACCATCGGGAGAGAAGAAAGTATTCTAGATATATGTGGAAATATCTGGGGATTTTAATACTGGCCGTTCTCTTTGCCTTTACTTCCTGTGCCACCACAGGAGAGAAGGGAGAGGATGGAGATGGGGTGTCTATTGAGAAAGAGAAGGCTGCGATGGAGCTTCTTACTGTGGATATGTTCTCCTCGATTTCATCCTTTTCCTTTGATTCCTTGGCTCTTGCCGATGCTCTTCCAGACTCTTTTACCATATATAAAGAGTATGTTCCCTCTTACGATGCCTTGGAAAAGAAATACCTTTCAGAGGTAAAAGATGTGGCTGTAGAGGCTGTCGAAAGCTATATGCCTGTCATCAAGAACATGGCTTTTGTTCTGTCAGGGGATCCTCTTCCATATATTCCTGGAGATACTACCTTTACAAAAGAGCTGGAAAGAAGATTGGGGGGAGAGCTCTCAAAGGTGATATATGAAAAGTTCCTGGAAGAGAGTTCCTGCTTGGAGGAGAGTTTTTTGTCGGTAGCCAAGATTTTCAATGAAATAAGAAGTGGCTACGCCTCCCTTTCCTCAGTGGGTAAGGGTGAATACCTGCCTGAAGCCGAAAGTATTGTTTTGGAGAAAGCATCAATGATTGTCAGCGCTGAGTTCTTTTTGGAGTTGGGTAAAGAAGAGACCATACTTAAAAACACACCTGTTTCATCCAACTCACCTTATTCTGTTTTCTGGGAGTGATTATGGAAAAAGACAACCTTTTCTCATCAACTCCAATGACAAACGAACCTTTGGCTGCAAGAATGCGCCCCAGGACCCTTTCCCAGTATATAGGCCAGGACCATATTCTTGGAAAGGGTAGGCTTCTGAGACGTGCCATACAGATGGATCAGCTTTCATCCATTATATTCTATGGCCCTCCAGGCACAGGTAAGACTACTCTCGCCAGAGTAATAGCCAATACCACAAAGAGCCACTTCTCATCTTTGAATGCCGTATTGTCCGGTGTAAAGGAGTTAAGGGAAGAAATATCCGATGCAAAGGATAGGCGTGACCATTGGGGAATGAGGACCATCCTCTTTATTGACGAAGTCCATAGATGGAACAAGAGCCAGCAGGATGCCCTCCTTCCATGGGTGGAGAATGGAACCATTATCTTAATAGGTGCAACCACGGAAAACCCTTTCTTCGAAGTAAACAAGGCCCTTGTTTCCAGAAGCAGGGTCTTCCAGCTCAAGAAGCTTACAGATGATAATCTGAAAGAAATCGCCATACAGGCCATTAAAGATGAAGAAAGAGGATATGGCAAGTATAAGGTTGAGTTCGAAGAAGGAGCCCTGGAGCACCTGATAAATGTATCAGGGGGAGATGCCAGAAGCCTTCTCAATGCCTTGGAGCTTGCTGTCGAAACCACTCCCGACCACTATCCGCCTGCCCCGGGAAGCAGGATCTATATAACAAAGGAGACTGCCGAAGAGTCCATTCAGCAGAAAGCTGTCCTTTATGATAAGGAAGGTGATTACCACTTTGATGTAATATCCGCCTTCATAAAATCCTTGAGAGGTTCTGATCCTGATGCAGCCCTTTATTGGCTTTCAAGAATGGTGGCTGCAGGAGAAGACCCCAGATTTATTTTCAGGCGAATGCTTATATCCGCCTGTGAGGATGTAGGACTGGCGGACCCCAATGCCATAGTTGTGGTTGAAGCCGATGCAGCGGCTTTTGACAGGATAGGCTTGCCTGAAGGAAGATTCCACCTTGCCCATGCCGCCCTTTATCTCGCCACTTGCCCCAAGAGCAACAGCACCTTGGCCTTCTTCGATGCCCTTTCAGACGTAGAGAAGGAAAAGGACAATGAAGTTCCCAATCACCTGAAGGATGCTTCCAGGGACAGTGAAGGCTTTGGACACGGAGAGGGATACTTGTATCCCCATTCATATAAAGATCATTGGGTAGCTCAGCAGTATCTGCCGTCAGCCCTTCAAGGTAAAGTCTATTACAAGCCTTCAAATATGGGGTATGAGGGCAGAATAAGGGATGAAGTCTTTGAAAAGAGGGAAGCTCAGCTGGAGGCTGTAGGTGACGACCTGTTTACTGAGAACCTTACATATACTCCTGAAGACAAGAAACGCTCCAAGTGGATAGAAAGAGCCTTGGGAGGGAGGGCAGGGCTTCTCCTCTCCCTGACAAAGAAGCTTTATTCCTCCATTGATATTCCTCGTCACGGAAATGTGCTGGTCCTCAATGCTTCCCATGGTCTTATGCTCTATCCTTTGATGAAGATGAATCCTGAGGGCTCATCCATAGCCCAGGTAAGAAACAGAGACCAAAAAGAAGTAATAGATCACTTCTCCCTTGATTTGGAGGAGATATTGAGGCCCCAGGTCTATGTTTCGACACCAAGGGAAGTCTTCCAACTCTTGGAGGATGGAATAAAGTTCTCTGTAATCAGCGGCCGCAATATCCTTTCGCGGCTCTCCGAAGACAAGAGCATCCTTCCTCTCATTTCATCATACCTGGAGGAAGATGGAACAATTGCCTTTATGGAATCCATTCCTTCTCTCTCCTCAAGACTCAGCGATTTCGTTTCCTCTCCTATGAAGGAAAAACTGAAGGAAGCAGAAAAAGGAATATACTCCCTTTCCAATCCTCTTACTTCCTGGGGAAAGAAAGAACTGGAGGAAACCATTGGAAAAGTATTCTCTGACGTAGTCATAGAGTATGTGGAGGAAAAGGAAGAGAGAAGTGTAACTGCGGAGGCTTTGGAGTCTTGGTGGACCAATTCATATTCAAAGTATGGCATTGAAAGAAAGGAATTCATGTCATCCATTAATCCAGGCATATTGGAATGGAAAAACACTGTAGCTCTCATTACTCTCAATTCAAAGCCGCAAAGAAAAGGGGATGAATTGAAAGAGATTCACAATAAAGTAAAGGGCGTATGAAAAAGTTTTTGGCTCTAGTGGAGAAAAAATCTCTTGTGTGTAGTTGACACTCCATAAAGCTTTCTGTATAGTTTCACTGTTGAAATTGCAATGATGAACGCATTGCTACCAAACATGGTGGAAGTAGTTCAGTGGTAGAGCGCCAGATTGTGGATCTGGTTGTCGAGGGTTCGAACCCCTTCTTCCACCCTTCTCTTCCTTATGGGAGGAAAAGGCGCTCTTAGCTCAATGGATAGAGCGTCGGACTTCGAATCCGCAGGTTGCAGGTTCGAGTCCTGCAGGGCGCAATTTCAAATGGGCCGCTAGCTCAGCTGGTAGAGCAACAGACTCTTAATCTGTGGGTCAAAGGTTCGATCCCTTTGCGGCTCAATTCAAAGCGCGCGAGCGTGGTGAAACTGGTATACACGCTAGACTTAGGATCTAGTACTTCGGTGTGAGGGTTCGAGTCCCTCCGCTCGCATACCAGAAAATTGCGGCGGTAGCGTAGTGGTTACGCACCACCTTGCCAAGGTGGGTCACGCGGGTCCGATTCCCGTCCGCCGCTTTTTTTGACTGGCGCTTTGTCAGTCGAAGGTTTGGGCCGCTAGCTCAGCTGGTAGAGCAACAGACTCTTAATCTGTGGGTCAAAGGTTCGATCCCTTTGCGGCTCAAGTGTTATTTTTGCGGCGGTAGCGTAGTGGTTACGCACCACCTTGCCAAGGTGGGTCACGCGGGTCCGATTCCCGTCCGCCGCTTATTTTTTTCGTTACTATGTAGCGTTTATATATCATTAGCTCCATCTCCTTTGTGGTTTTACCACAAACAGATGGAGTTTTTTGTTTCATTGAAGTCAAACCGAAGCAATATCTAAAAAACTATAGGCCTGTTGTTGGAGATAAACTTTTTTCTCTTTATGAGATTAGAAGTCGAATATATAGAGAGAAATATATTTCCTTAGTATTTTTCTTCCATGCATAGTTTTATCCCAAGTGAAAATAGGGAGGTGTTTATTAAAGA
>JALFRH010000101.1 GCA_022785155.1 Spirochaetales bacterium | reverse complement strand
GAGTCCATCAAGGAAATCAAAGACAGTGACCCAATATGCGTTGGCGACAGCATCTGGGGAGTTGAATATTTCATGATGTGCATAGGGGCACATCACTACATTCACATTCTCTGCTTTGGAGGCAAATTCCATCTGTCTGTCATTCCTTACAAGGGAGTCTGTCTCAGCCTGGAATAGGAGTACAGGAATCTTCACCTTTCCAGCTTCACTTTTCTTCACCATCTTCTCTGTAGCCTTGATAGCCGCATTGAGCCAGGACCATGTGGCTCCATATGTCTGGTGATATTCGTTCTCAGCTCTCATGTCGAAGAAGTATTTGTACCGAGGATAGCTTGTAGCAGGGCAACCAGGATCCGAGAAGGCTTCTATGGCATCCCAGTCATAGTGGCCAAAGATATAGTCATCTCCTCTGCCGAATAGATTTGCTGAAGAGGAGAGGAATTTTGCAACAAATTCCGGAACAGCTCCCATTTCTATGCCTATCATTGGAGATGAGAGAATGGCATAGGAAAAGATATCGGGATAGATTTCAAGGAATCTTGTTGCAACCCCTCCTCCCATGGAGTGACCGAAAAGAATGAGAGGATTATCCTTTGCTTTTGGAAGTACCACCTGGTCTACAAACTGCTTCACGTCTTCCGTGTATACATCGAAGTCATCTACAGCCACCTTAGAAAGGTTATCCTGTACGTCGCTTCTACGTTCAGAGTATCCGTGGCCATAGTGTTCAATCATGTATACATCGTATCCTGCCTGTGAGAAGTAGTAGATTATCTCGCTGTACTTCCGGATAAACTCCGTGAAGCCATGGAGTATTACTACGGATCCTTTTTCCTCTTCTATGTCAAAGTATTCGTAGTAGATCCTGTGTCCGTCCCTTAGGGCTGAAAGGGTTCCTATGTGTCTGATGGAGTCCAGGTAGGGCTCCACAATTGTCTTCATAGTCTCCTGGTAATTATCTTCCGCCACTATGGAGAAGTCTTCCCTTTCTATATCAAGAGGGAGAATATTATAGGTCCGTCCGCCCACCTTTGTGGTGGAGCAGGCTGAAAGAAGAGCCAAGGCAAGAATGGGGATTAAAATATATCTTTTCATAAGATTAAAATAACTACAGCTATCATCTTTACGAAAGACTCTTAGGCCAAAAGAATGTAAGTGTTATGTTTTATGTGGAGTAGATGTCAAAAAGATGTAAAAATGTTGCGCATTGTTGCAGACGAGGATAAATGCACTCAATGGTGATGTAAGGTAATCAATATGGACGGCTCATTTGTTGTTAAAGGTAATATCATTTCAGATCCTATTTTTTATATAGATAAGGACAATACTTTAATTCTACTCTTCAAAATGCATTGATTTATCCTTGCTGTTAATTATAGTTAGCGATTTTCTATAAAAATCGCTAGTAGAAATGTCATATATTATATTATTCCTACACAAGAGGTGAGATTGGGAGAAGTACATACAGCGCATCATAGATATCCATTCTAGACTAAAAAGTAAATCACTTTTTCTTTTTGGCCCAATGCAGACAGGAAAAAGCTCGCTGATAGCAAATCAGATTCAGGATGACGTGAAGCTTTCATGGCCACTTCTCAATGCAAGGACAAGAAGATGCCAGGCAGATCCAGGAGTGCTTCGTGATGAAATAGGGACAAGAGGAATCCGTGATGGTCTTGTAATCATCGATGAAATTCAGAAAGTTCCTGAACTTCTGGATGAGGTTCATCTACTGATTGAGGAAACAGATATCAGGTTTTTGCTTACTGGATCAAGCGCAAGACGACTAAAGGAACAGGGAGTGAATCTTCTTGGGGGAAGAGCTGGAAAGATGAATCTCCACCCCTTTGTGTGGCCGGAGATTCGCGAGTTACATCCAACACTGGACAAAATATTGAAATACGGAATGATCCCAGCCGTATTCCTTTCTGATACACCTGATGATTTTCTTGATGATTATATCAATGTCTACCTTCAGGAAGAGGTAGCAGGAGAAGGTCTTGTGAGACAGCTTCCTAAGTTCGAGCGTTTTTTGGAGGTTGCAGCCCTTACAAATGCTGAGGAAATCAACTACACAAATATCGCAAGCGATGTGATGATGAGCAGAGGATCCATAACAGAATGGTATGGTATCCTCTACGACACCATGATAGGATTCTCAGTTCCTCCGTATACTAAGACGAAGAAAAGGAAGGCTGTTGATACAGAGCGTTTCTACTACTTCGATGTCGGTATTGTACGTTTCCTCATGGGACTAGGCGATATTGTTGATACGCAGACAGAGTATGGCAAGCTGTTTGAGACATACATTGCCCAGGAACTCTCAGCATATCTTGATTACAACAGGCGAAAAGAGAAGCTCTCATACTGGCGTACGCGTCAGTCTTCATTTGAAGTTGACTTCGTAATCGGTGATGAAGTTGCCATAGAGACAAAGACGACGAAGATTGTGAATGAGAAGAAGGATCTTAGAGGGCAGAGGGCCTTGAAGGAAGAAGGAATATTCAAGAAGTACATCGTTGTATCAAGAGATAGCATCACAAGGACTACTGATGATGGCATAATACTTCTTCCCTGGAACCTTTTCCTTGAATGGCTTTGGGATGGAAAGATTATCTGAGTATTGGTATAGAATTTCAATTTACTTGATTAGGAACTCTATCACAGGCTCATGAATTACGTGGGAAGGGTGATAAAGGACGGAGCATAGAATCGCTGATATTGATCATTCTGTGGATGAAGAACGATTTAGGGGAATAGGATGCATCAGAGGAATCATCATTACTACTTGTTTTATGGAGAGAGGAAAACGTATAAGAATCATTAACGCAAGAAAGGCTACATCAAATGAGGAGAAGATTTACCATGAAAGATACAAAGAGTATTACAGATGAAAGACTTAAGGAAATTGCAGCCATCATTCCAGCCCCAGATGATGAATCACCTGAAATAACAGAGACTGAGGCAGCAAGGGCTCGATTTGCACATGAATCTCACCCTGAACGGTATAGGACCGTTCCTGTAAAGCACCAGATATCCATTAAAATCGACAAGGATATATTAGAGGCGTTGAAGGCTGAAGGAAAAGGATACCAGACAAGAATTATTAAGATTTTAAGAGACGCTGTTCTAGGTTCGTAAATCATACATTTGCAATAAGTCTACCATAGAAATAATCGAAGATATGGAAAAAGTAGAGGGGGAGGTGCGGACAAAGAGGTCTCTTCTCTTTTCATATCATCTTCTCCATCAATATTTAGAATGAAAGGAAAGATGCAACAAAATGGTAGAGAAAAAAAATGGGTCTTACTCCAACCCGACAAGATTATCGAAGTCTCGAGGTTTCAGTGTGGTGAAAGCGCTCTCTGGGAGAGTGGAAAAGTCTGAGGTTGAAAGCCGAAGAGACATATTCATCTTTCCTTTTTCTAATAGCTTTTGAATGCTGATTCGAGCGGCAAAGTTATCTTTCTTGCTCATGTCTTCCAATACCGCCGTCACTTTCTCTTTTAGCCCTTTTCCTGTCTTGTATCCCTCTTTTGAGACAAGAAATGAGAAATAAGTCCAAAGATCGTCAAGAGTGAGGGAAGGAAAGTGGAGAGAGTAGGGGAAACTTGAAAGCATATCTTCCTCAGTAGAGGAATACTCTTTCATATTTCTCTCGCTTATAGAGAGTATGACTACCAGTTTCCTCTTGTTTTCATCAATGAGTCTGATAATGGAGGATAAGATAGAGTACTCCTCTTTGTTCTCTTCCTCACTTATGCCTCTTTCTCCCCAGTCTATATAGATGACACCACCCTTATTGTCATCAAAAACCCTAATAATACGCTTCATTGTGTCATTTGTATCCTTTGAGATTATTTCGCCCTTGGTAATGATCTTGAAGCTATCTTTTACAATAAGACCAAATTGATGGAGTATACCAGCGTATAGCTCTGCAGTTCTTTTCTTACCTGTTCCTCTATCTCCATAGAAAACCATATTGAGAGAAGGAATTTCCGTCGTTATATCATAAGGGTTTTCTCTCCAATCATTGTAACTCTCTCTATAGAGTGGCTTCATATCCATGCCTCTCAGTTTTCTTTCTTCCAAACTTTCATGCTGGGAGAGGATATTGCATATAAGAGTCTTAGCTTCTTTTGGTAATGGCTCTTTCCTCAAAGTATTAATAGGGCTATGGTTTTCATTTCTATTAAAACAATTAAGCAATGAGGCTCTGAACCTCTTTTTGTCTTCTTCCAGCTTTTCATCTTTGTATCCATAAATGTTCCCTTGAAAATCAGATACAAAGTCTTCATCAAAGTACTTCTGATCAGAGTTGTCTATTTGTTTGTAGATGTAATTATAGTCAATAAATAAATCTTCATCATAGCTCTTTCTTGCAATGGTTCTTAAGTCTTCTTTTGTATATCCTGGGTCTTCAATCAATACAAAACGAAAGTCCCTGCACTCTTCTTTTATTGCCCTGACAAGGCCTTCTGAGTATCTATAGCCTTCTAAGATTGTAATCTTTCCTTGATTTGTCGCCATACTCTGGGCAAGGTTCTTTGCTTCTGGATCGAAAGAGATGATTGGATGACTGAGATAGAGGGAGAATACCACAGGTGAGTCAGTTGCTCTCTTATATAATTCATCAACTAGGCTCCAGTTTGAATCATATCCGCTATAATCCTTCTCGAGAGAAAGAGTAAAATAAGAAGAGCTGGATATCATACTATTCTCTCTAAGAGAAGAGATAAGAGCTTCCCTCATAGCTTCTCTTCTGTCTCTTTCTTCTGAGACGATATAGTAAATCACGGGAGAATAGTGAGACTTGGCATTCTCGATTCTCTCCATTTCGCTTCTAAGGCTTATTGGATAATCTACAGACATCGGCATATGAAGTTTTCCCGTAGGAACATCCAATACTTCGACCATCTCATCCATTTGGGATGGAGAAAGCTTTTTAGATAAGCGAGGGGGATAATAGATATAACCTTTGTTTCTTGCTTCCTTTTTCAGCTCCTGATAAATACTATTGCTAATCTTCTCTCTAGAGTATTCGCTTTCTTCTAGTCCTATTTCTATCAAGAAGTCATAGAAACAGGAGAGACAGGACTTGGTGGAATAATAAGCGACATAAAGAGATTCTTCATCAAGAAGATAAGGGAAGATGGAGAATGCACTAAGTTTTTCTACTTTTCCTGCTGAAGCCTTAGCTTTCCTTATAAGTTCTTCCTTTTTTATTCCCTTTATTTCTTCTGTTAATACTATGACTGACTTGTAGTACATATTTATCTCCAATATTTAGATAGAACGAAAGGGTAGAGAGTGCAAAAGATAGAAGGAAGAAATATTTGAATAATGGATTGGATACTTTCTTCCTGGTAAAATGCAAACATGACAAAGGAGCAGTATCTAATATTTCTTTCTGAGAGATATACTAAAGAGATAGAAGCCATCTCTCTCCCTCATGTGAGCTTCTGAGAAGATGACTATTATTGAGGAATCGAGTTCTGCGTCTTTCTGTCCTCACTCTTGACGTTCCGTTTGTTTCTGCCTTATCCAGGTTTTAGACTGATCATATGAGGGTCCCAAGCAAAGAATATTACCAATCAACCTCAATTTCTCCTGTGGCATTTACTAAATCTAGGGCTGTATGAGCCTTTGCATACTCATCAGCAATTCTCCTGTAATCCTCAGTTACCTTTTTGACACTATAGTTTGAGTAGGTATATCTGACTCCACGATAAGTAATACTGCTGGAATGGCCACACATAGGTTCATCCTTCATTTTCTGCAGTGTCTGCTTTCTCTCCCTTAGCATAGGGAGATAAACAAGCATTTGGTCTACTGTCATATTAAATTCAGGAATCATGGTAGTTGTGTTGAATAAATTGATGGCATGTTTAAGCTGTATAATCTCCTGAGTAAGTTCCATATAACGTTTCTGAGTCTCCTCAAAGTCATAGGAAGGTCTGAGAGCCTCCTTGTCTTGGCCAAGATTAAAGGAGAAGGAGCTGGATTTATTCTCATATCCCTCAAGATCCTTAAGCTCTTCCTTAAGAGCGTTGATTCTCTTTGTAACTGTCAACGGTGATACTTTTCTCATATATATTCTCCTTCGCTATGGATGTGTTTTTCCTTTCTTTCCTGCTCATTACTTAAGTAGAACGAAAGGAAAGGAAAAAACAAAAAGAAAAACTATAATTTCCAATTATGTTGATCATTATTTGTCCTCCTTTTCTGTCACCCTATAGAGAAGAGAGGAGACAGAAATGGATAAAACTATCATTTACAATGGTGGAAAGCTGAAAGAGAAATACTCTGATATAGAGAAAGCGATCATTCTTCCCAATGTAAGAGAAATCAGGGGGGAGGCGTTTATGAATGCCAAGATTCTTAAGAGTGCAGTCATTCCTGATAGTGTAGGGATGCCTATTTCATATATATGTCTATAAAAAACAGATGTTGTAGAATAGCGTACTGTAGGTGAGTGTCGCCACAAAGACTGGGATAGCATCAAGTAAATCCTTTTTATATTCTTCCTACAGAGAGAATGTAAATGCAATGGGAAGAATCATTTCTGATTGGTTTTCCTTATGGCTTTATGGAAGGAAAGTATTTCAGCATTGAAAAGTTGTAGTCTTCAACTTCATTATTTCTGTCCATTGAGGCCTTGAAGACAGAGCACCATTCTTCCATCGGAACATTCCCTTTAAGAAGAGCGTTAAGGATATGGGTGAACTTCCTTTCGCTTTCCTGTATGCTGTCATCATCCTCACTGAATATGCCCATGTATCTCGCCTCAGCCTGATTTGAAATGAACATTGAGGAGAAGAAGCCTGGAACCTTGTACTCTTCTGCAAATGTTGCAGCGTTGCACCATATTCCTATGACTCTTTTGGCCTTGATCCTGTCTCTGTTCTTATAGGAGAGGGTATAGCCACCAAGTGGAGCATAGCATCCATCCCATGTTCCATGTCCACATACTATAAGAGTGTCTTCCTCCCTTTCCAGGGCTGCTTCCACAGCCTCAGAAACCAAGGCTGAAGGGAAGAACTCCTCGTCATCCTTGTTCTGGAGATTCACTGTTACGTCATCATCCTTGATTTCAATTATGTCTGCTTTCAGGCCTTCCCAGATTCCCTTGAGAAGCTCTGTGTCCTGGTCTCCGAAGTTTGAGTATATTACTGTCATTCTGATTCATCCCTCCTGGTATTCAAATAGCAGGGAAAGAAGAGAAGACCCAAATGGAAGGACGCTCTTATGTAATCCATCTCATATAAGGATGCAGTTTTCGGATTTGTTTTGTTTCTCCATGCTTTCCGTTCTATCTATTGTCAGGAGAATAGAATGAGAGAAAGCAACTCAATATTGATGACATATGACGGAGATATGAAGAATGTAGTCATTCCAGCAGGAACAAGGATGATAAGAGGCGAGGAGATCGCCTTTGGCACTGAATTTGAAGAGGAGGACGAAAGACTCTGGCATAGAAGGGTTAAGGCACCCTTCTCAAGAAACAATACAATTGAGACCGTCACCATGGATGACAGTGTGACAGTCATCGGCCCCAAGGCCTTTGAACACTGCGCCAACCTGAGGTCCATCAGGCTCTCAGAGAACCTGGAGGTGATATGTCTCAGCGCATTCCTTGGCTGCGTGTCATTGAAGGAGATCCATCTTCCTCATAGTCTTAAGAGAGTTGATGACTGGGCCTTCGGTCTTTGCTGCTTCGATAAGGCAACATATGACGGAACCCTTCTTGAAGCAGACAAGGTGCTGCAGTATGGCTCTGATTTCTGCGCTAAAGTTCTCGTGACAAAAGACGCTGTAGTGAACTTCCAGGGTGGGAAGTACTACCTTGACGACTACCATTTCCCTGGAACCGAAGAGATGTGGAAAAAGGAATACGGCAACCATTGGCTCAACCGGAGGGCCAGAAGAATCCATACGATAGGGGGAAAGGTGATTGAAAACATCCAGTAGAGTAGATATGACAATTATGACAATCAATGAAATAGGAAAGAGAATCGGTGATCTGAAAAAGGAAAGGGAAAGGCTTATCGGGAAGGATAAGAAACTCAGAGTATTCAGAGCTTCTGAATTTGAAGACTTGGAAAAGCTGAGGCCTGATTACGATTATGAAGGCCTTCAGAGTGAACTGGATGGAGTGGAAGAGGAGATAAGGAACTTGACTGCAAAAGCAATCTCCATCCTTACAACTCAGAAGGTAAATGAGTTTCATGACATGACATTACTGGACCTTCTTCTCTACTTGAGAGACCTTAAGGAAAAGGAAGAGAGGCTATATGAAATGACCACTCACCTGGAAAAGGAGAGACATTTCTCATCCTCCCTTCTTCTGGAGTATGAATACACAAACTATGACATAAGCAAAGTGGAGGAGGATCTGAGGAAAACAAGAGAGGAATTGGAAAAGGTCAGGACCTTTTTTGATTTCTACATCTATGAGCTTTCATATGAACAAACAGAATGACATATTCCATTTGCATATTTGATAACTGTAAAGCATTGTAACTGCACTTTAGCTTAGTTGGAAATAGTCGAAACCCCGCTGATTTTTCAGATGGGGTTTATTAATGAAGTCCTCTACTTCCAAGAAACAAGGTCTTAATGCCAGTCTCCTCACTCTTTCCAAGGTAGCAAGCGAATCTGTCAAGTTTCTCATACCAGGCTGGGATATTACGAAGAATAGGCTAAAGGCCCACCTGGGAAGGTATGGAGGAAATACAAAAGGATAGGTTTTTCAAAAAGGCAGTCCAAAAGAAAAGGAGAACCTATGAGTGAATATAGTCTATCTTTTTTGGATTGTTCTGCTGATTGGACAACATGCTATTATTTTTAATCAGGAAAGCAGTCTATGCCATAGGCCTATAAGTATTTTGATCTTCTAAGGGGCTTCCTATCTGATATACGCAGGGATAAAGAACGTTACATTAATAGGCCATGAGCCGACAGGAAGAGGGTTCTACTTTTGCTTGATCCAAGAATTGTTTGTTCTTGTCTTTTTACTCTAAAGAAAGATGTGGGGAGACAGAAATGGATAAAACTATCGTCTACAATGGTGGAAAGCTGAAAGAGAAATACTCTGATATAGAGAAAGCGATTATTCTTCCCAGTGTAAGAGAAATCGGGTTTGAGGCGTTTAAGAATGCCAAGAGCCTTAAGAGTGTAGTCATTCCTGATTGTGTAGAGAGTATAGGGATAGATGCTTTCTATGGATGCGAGAGCCTGGAGGAGATTATCATCCCGGATTCCGTTATACGTATAGGAGCTAGGGCCTTCTGGGGATGTAAGAATCTGAAGAAAGTTGTTCTACCTTCCTCTCTCTCTATGATAGACAATGAAGTGTTCTCTTTATGCACTTCTCTTAAAGAGATCATTATCCTTGGTAGAGTGAGAAGAATAGGGAAGAGTGCCTTCTATATGTGTAAGAGCCTGGAGCATATCCAGCTCCCATCTTCTTTGGTGTCTATTGCAGAGTATGCTTTTGCTCTCTGTTCGTCTTTGACCCATATCGATATTCCTCCATCAGTGAGACTCATAAAGTTCAACGCTTTCTCTTCTTGTAGAAGCTTGGAGCATATTGAAATCAAGGGACAGATAACGAGAATAGAGAAAAATCTCTTCTCAAATTGTACTAGTTTATCTTCCATTGTTCTCCCTGGGAGTATAAAGCGAATAGAAAGCGGGGCTTTCTACTCTTCTTCATCTCTAGAAGAGATAATCATTCCCCAGGGAGTGAAGGAGATAGGAAAGAAAGCTTTCTATTCCTGCCCATCTCTTAAGAGAGTATCTTTTCCTCATACTTTGGAGGTTATTGATGATAGTGCCTTCTATAAATGTAAGAGCTTAAAAGAGATCATTCTTCCTTCTTCTCTAAGGGAAATTGGTAGAGATGCCTTCTCTTATTGCTCCTCTCTGGAGAGGGCGGATATAGAAGGAAATATAGAGAATATAAAAGACAGAGTCTTTAATAAGTGTCATAAACTTAGAGAGGTAATTCTTCCTAAAAGCTTGAAGACAATTGGATATAGAGCCTTCTATGAGTGTGAGGCTCTAAAGAGCATCAACGTGCCAGAGAGCGTCGAAGAGATAGGGGAAGAAGCCTTTTGTAGATGTAGAGATATAGAAAGAGTAGTTGTCCCAGACGGATTAAAGAGAATTGAGAAAGGCTGCTTTAAGGGCTTATTGAATCTAAAAGAAGTAACTCTGCCGTCTTCTTTGGAATCAATCGGTAGTGTAGCTTTCTTTGGCTGTGTTTCTCTCTCTAATATTTCTATTCCTTCTTCTACTAGGACTATTGGAGATGAAGCCTTTGCTTCCTGTTATATGCTGGAGAGAATAGAGATGCCAGAAACTATCTTAGTGGTGGGAAAGAATGCCTTTAAGGATTGCAGAAGCCAGTAGAGATATCT
>JALFRH010000094.1 GCA_022785155.1 Spirochaetales bacterium | reverse complement strand
TCCCATGCTTTGAATCAGAAGGCAATCTGTGAACTGCATGCAAAGAACACAGGCGTAGATATTAAAGAGACAAACTATGTATGCGCCCATATTGATGGTGGAATTACAATCGGGGCCCATAAGGGGGGAAGGATGATCGACTGCACTGAAGGTGCAGGTGGAGACGGTCCGTTTACTCCTACAAGGTTGGGTTCCATCCCTGTTCTTGCTGTCTGCAGATACCTGGAGAAGGGTCATACGACCCAGGATCTGAGAAAGATGTGCTCCCGTGCAGGAGGCTTTGTCTCCCACTTCGGCACTTCCGACTCCAAGAAGGTCCATAAGATGGTGGAGGAAGGGGATGAAAAGGCCACCCTTATTTGGAATGCCATGCTTTACCAGACTGCAAAGGCTATAGGCGAAATGGCCTGTGTGCTGGAAGGTAAGGTGGACGCCATCCTTCTCACCGGTGGTCTTGTAAGGTACCCTGACATCGTAGAGTACATAAAGGACCACTGCGGCTGGATTGCCCCCATCGCCCTTTATCCGGGGGAAGTGGAGCAGGAAGCCATGGCTTGGGCCGTATTGGATGTAATGAGAGGAAAGAAAGAAGCCATCCACTACAACCCACATGATGTATTTGAAAAGTTCGAATGGGATGAAACAGTCTATTGACCTGCCCCTGGAAGAGTATTCCAGGGATTTTTATTTATCTTTTCTTTTTGACTACAGAGTGAGAGAATAATCCTATGTCGCACTATAAGTTCAAAGAGGCCTTGAAGGCCCTGAAATATATCTCCCCCATGGAGAAGATTCTTCCCAGTGAAGACGGAAGACTTGAAGTGAAGATAACCGGGAAGGAGCTCTACTCCGATATAAACAGCGAGCTTCCTTCCCCTGATATCATGGATTATCTTTTCGATATCTCCACCCATACAGATATAAAGGATAAGCTGAGGATCGTCATTGACGACGAACTGGATCTATTGAAGGCAAAGGAGAAGTACAAGACATACCTGTTGGTTCTGGCAAAGAAGACACTGAAGGAATTAAGGGCATATACCCGAAAGATCCTTGGTTTTCTCTTTTTTGGGGCCATAGTCTTGGTTTTGTCTTACTTTCTGGAGGATCGTTTCCAGCGTATCTTCTACGATAGCGTGAATATCATAGGAGGCTTTTCCATTTGGGAGGCGGCGGATCTTTTCTTCTTTGCAAGGACTGAGAAGAGAAAGGAGCTTATATCCATCGTAAAACTCTTGGAAGCGGAGTGGATACAGCGGGATATATCGTAAACAATTCGGCAATTTTTTGAATTACCGAATATCCCCCCAATATCCTACAAAAAGGACTGCCAATATAAGCAGCCCTTTTGTAGTGAAGTTTTTATTACCAGGAGAGACTCTTTACCGGTGGATAGGCCTTCTTCACCCCTTCGCTGAGGATTAAGCCAAGAACCACACCTACACCACTCTGAATCAAGTTGCCTGGAATCTCTGCTGCAGCTGTGGGATATCCATACAAAAATGTTCCTGCAAGAAGGAAGTATCCTCCGGCTACAGTAACCATACATACCACTGCAGCCAACAGTTTTCGGATCCACATTTCCTTCTTCCCGAACTCTCTCTTTCCTTCTTTCAGAATAAGAGCCATAAAGAGACCTTCAAGACCATGGGCTACAAATGTAATAGGCACCCACTGTGCATATCCGCCGATAGCATCTGCAAATGCAGCTCCTACGCCGCCGGCGATGAAAGCTGTGACAGGCCCCAGGGTATATGCCACAAATGCAATTGCAACATCACTGCAATTCAGGTATCCGCCACCACCTGTAGGAATCTTCACAACTGTCGTAAAGACAGCCACCAATGCTATGGAAACAGCAAGTGTCGCAGCTTTTACAGCGCTTTTCTTTTCCTTTGCCATCTTATCTACCTCCAATAAAGAAGCAATATTCCAATGATTGCCGGTACAATAACAGATAAAACAAAGTGTGGGAATACTTTTCTGACACTTTTTAACGTTCTGTATGATGTACGCTTGTTATTTCTCCCATACCCTCTCAGCTCCAAAGCCTCGGATGTGGAAGCTATACTCTTTATGGAGACCACCAGTACGCTGGTAAGTGTTGGAAGAAGAGAAGATATCTTTTTCTTCTTTTTCTCATCCTCCCCTGGATTGGGAAGCCTCAATCTCTGGCTGTCCCTTATTTCAAGAAAGGTATCTGAAATAGTGGGAATCAACCTTAATGACAGGGATAAGACCAAGGCCACGCTATATGGAAGGCGAAAAAATCTAAGGGAGAGAAGTATATCCGAGGACTTTGTGGTCTCAATCAACAAGGAACAGATTAGGCTCAATAGAAGAAATCTATTGATTATCTTCTCCCAGGAGAGAAGAGAACCCATAGTGATTATGGCCTTCCCCCTTATACTCCACAACACTTCCCCTTCCCTTCCCTGTAGAGGCATAAGAAGTGTCATCAATACCATTATGGGAAGAATGACCTTTATATTCCTCATTGTGTTCTTCACTCCTATCTGGGAGAGTGACAACACCAACACAAAGAGTGTCAGGGCGCTTTGGGCATACCATGTAAGGGGAAAAAAGGGAAGAATACACATCAACAGGGTAAATATGATCTTTCCCCTGGGGTCGAAGGAGTA
>JALFRH010000032.1 GCA_022785155.1 Spirochaetales bacterium | reverse complement strand
TGGTAGTGGAGGGATTGAATGAAAAAGGGCTCAGCGCCGGACTTTTCTTCTTCCCCGGATACGGCTCCTACGAAGATTTCGACCCATGTCTCAAATCCACCACTCTCTGTGATTTCCAGGTAGTTGCATGGGCACTTTCATCGTTCTCGGCTGTCGGTGAGGTCATTGAAGCCCTGCCGAAGCTGCACATTGTCGGCCTCGACAGGAATGTCGGAGCCGTTCACTGGAGGTTCGCCGACAGAAGCGGCAGGCAGGTGGTTCTGGAAATCGTGGACGGCAAGCCTCATTTCTACGAGAATACACTCGGCGTCCTGACCAACGCCCCGGGCTTCGAATGGCATCTGACAAATCTCGGGAACTATGTAAATCTCAAACAGGGCAATGCCGGAGAAAACATCTGGAAGCCGGAAAAGTTCCGCGTCAATGCCCTCAGCGGCGGCTCAGGGATGCTAGGCCTTCCGGGTGACCCGACCTCTCCTTCCAGATTCGTCCGTGTCGCCGTATACAAGATGACAGCTCCAACCCCGCAGAATGGCAAAGCCGCTGTCCTCCAATCCTTCAAGATTCTCGAATCATTGGTGATACCAATCGGGATTGTGCAGAGCGAGAATGCCTCCATGACCGCCACAGACACTGACGGGAAAACCCGGGACGGAATGCTGACCTCGACCCAGTTTACCACCGCCAGCGACCTGACCTCCCTGAAATTCTACTACAGGACAATGGACAACTCCCGAATCCGCTGCATCGACCTGGCCGACATCAATTTCGCCAAAGTGAAATACCGCAGCGTTCCCCTGGACCGAACCGGCGAGGAATTCGAGATGATCCGGCTGTAGATATACCCACCGGTCTGCCAGCGGACATGAGTGACAGACTGCAAATATTGAAAACGGGATGGCAGAACCGCCATCCCGTCATCATTTCTATTCCGGCTTATACGAATCCTTAAGCACCGTAGTCCTGTTGAATACAGGATGTTCCGGAGTGCTGTCCGGATCCTTGTAATAATAACCTACCCTTTCGAACTGCACGGCAATTCCCGAGTTGTCATCGAGGATGGCCGGCTCGGCATATCCCTTGCCGATGACCAGGGAATCAGGATTGAGGAAATCCTTGTAATCCTTGTCCTCAGGGATATCGCTCATATCTGCCTGGGTGAAGAGCCTGTCATAGAGACGGAGCTCAAGCTCCCTGGCGTGAGCAATTGACACCCAATGGATTGTGCCCTTGACACTTCTCCATTCCCCTCCGCCCGGACGGGTGGTCGGATCATAGGTGCATCTGAGTTCGACTACATTGCCATCGGCATCCTTGATTACCTCATTGCACTTGATGATGTAGGTGTATTTGAGACGGACCTCTCCGTCCGGCTTGAGACGGAAGAACTTCTTCGGAGCATCCTCCATGAAGTCGGCCCTGCTGATGTAGAGTTCACCGGTGAACGGAACGCTTCTCTTGGCTCCCTCAGGCTCTGCAGGGTTGAGAGGGCAGTCGAACCACTCCACCTTGCCCGGCTCCCAGTTGGTGAGGGTGACCTTGATCGGGTCCTCCACCACCATGTAGCGGTTCGAGCGGGCATTGAGGTCCTGGCGGACGCACCACTCGAGAAGCTGGATGTCCATCAGCTGGTCGCGCTTGGAGACTCCTATTTTCTCGCAGAACATCTTGAGCGCCTGAGGAGTGTAGCCCCTTCTGCGCACACCGCAGAGCGTAGGCATCCGCGGGTCATCCCAGCCGCTTACAAGCCCCTTCTGGACAAGTTCCAGAAGCTTGCGCTTGCTCATCAATGTATATGTGAGGTTCAGTCTGGCAAATTCGTACTGATGTGAAGGATAGATGCCGAGAGTCTTGATGAACCAGTCATACAGAGGCCTGTGCACATCGAACTCGAGGGTGCAGATGGAATGCGTGATATTCTCTATGGAGTCGCACTGACCGTGGGTGTAGTCGTACATAGGATAGATGCACCACTTGTTTCCTGTCCTTGGATGCTCTGCGTATTTTATTCTATAGAGGGCAGGGTCTCTCATATTGATGTTGGGGGATGCCATATCGATCTTTGCTCTGAGAGTGTACTTTCCCTCCGGGAATTCACCGTTCTTCATTCTCAAAAAGAGATCCATGTTCTCTTCGATGGATCTATCCCTATCAGGGGAATTCTTTCCCGGCTCTGTAAGTGTTCCTCTGTATTCCTTCATCTCCTCAGGAGAAAGAGAGTCTACATATGCCTTACCTTTACGGATGAGATCAAGAGCGATTTCATAAAGCTGATCGTAGTAATCCGAAGCATAATATTCATGTTCGCCCCAGTCAAAACCCAGCCAGTGGATATCATCCTTTATGGAATTGATATATTCCATATCTTCCTTGGCGGGGTTTGTGTCATCAAGCCTAAGGTGACAGATGCCTTTATACTTCTCTGCCAAGCCGAAGTTAAGGCAAATGCTCTTGATGTGTCCTATGTGGAGATAGCCGTTAGGCTCCGGAGGAAAGCGTGTGACAATTGTGTCGTTTGGAACTCTGCCTTCCCTTAAATCGTCCTCAATGATCTTCTCGATGAAGTTGAGGGGTTTTGTTTCCTTTTCGTTTTCCATATTTACCTTCCTTCAATCCTTCCAAAGGGATTTAAGAATTGTTTTCCTATGATAGCATTTTGTTTTTCTTCTGTTAAAGCCCTTATTTAATGTTTGTCTTATAATAATTTAGTATTGTAAGGATAAAAACTAAACATTTGTTCAATATATGGTTTTTATAATACAAAATAAAATTCCTAAAAAGGAATAAAAAAATTAAAATAAAGAAAAATGGGCATAAAATTATACAAAATCCTTTGAATATGTATTAAAAAGTAGTAACATACATTCCATGGCAAAAAGACAAAAAGAAGGATTCAGGGTAAAGGATGTCACACCATTCGGAACCTTTATTCCTTATATAATGGTAGAAAGAAGCGATAGTCAGAATACAATTACCGATTTCTTTGAGATTGCTCCCGCTGAGAAGCTTATCAAAGAAATGAGGGCGGAAGGTTTGGATTCCTTTGGAGTAATGCATGTCATTCTGGCAGCATATGTCCGTATGGTATCACAACGTCCTAGGACGAACAGATATATAAGGGGACAGAAGATTTGGGCCAGGAACGACATTGCCGTAAGCCTCACCATCAAGAGGAAGATGGCGTTGGACGGTGAAGACACCACTGTCAAAATGCATTTCCAGCCTGACTATGACATCTACGATGTATATAAGGAAGTGAACACTTCCATTGAAAAGGCAATGCAGCCCAATGACACGGATAAGACTGCAAAATTCCTTTGTTATATTCCTGGTCTGGTAAGAAAGGGTGTAATAAAACTCTTGAAGACCTTGGATTATTTCGGTCTGCTTCCAAAGTTCCTTATTGAAGCCTCCCCCTTCCATTGTTCCATGTTCATCACCAGCATGGCCTCATTGAATATTCCACCTATCAGACACCATCTCTATAACTTCGGTAACTGTCCTCTCTTCATTTCCTTCGGCGCCAAGAGAACAATTTATGACTTTAATGAAGATGGAGAGCCCTTCAAGAAGAGAGTAATCGATATCGTAGTGAACATCGACGAAAGAACCACTGACGGATACTATTGGGCTTCTTCCCTCAAGTATTTCAAGAGTTGTATGGCTCATCCGGAAGTATTGAAGTCCAAGCCTGAAACAGTAGTCAAGGATTGGTGATCAAAACACTTCCAGTTTGACTTTCCCATTTCCCTTGATTTCAAAACCAAAGGATGCAGAACCCAGAAAAGCTGGGTTTTCTATTTTGTAGACCAAAGCATCGTCAGAAAAGAAAGAAATTGTGGCTGACTCCTTCTTCATTCTTAGTGAAGTGAAGGAAGAAAGGGAAGTGAAGGAAGTAAGGGAGAAGAAAGAGGAGAGGATCCCTTTTTTCGTGAATCTGACAAAGTCTGAAGGAGTGTGGAGAAGAACAAAGTCCACATCCACAGATTCATCATTGCTTCTTCTGAGACTGATTTCCCCTTCTTCCCCCACTGTCCAAAAGACACTGCTGTTCTCTTCTTCCTTCCAGGAAAAAGAGTGGAGATCTATATTGATGAAACTTTTGGGTCTCTTGACCCAAAGGGCCTTTTTGGTATTCATGCTCCAATAATACATGGAAAAAGAAAGGTTGTCAGGAGAGGAGGGGAAAAGTTAGTATATAACCATGAATGGAATAATTGGAGAAATCGTCACATTGTTGGATTATGCAGAAGAAGTGTCAAATGAGAGAAACACATACTACTCTGCATTTATCGGTGGTTCTGCCATAGAAGAAATGGATTATTTTGTCGATAATGGCATTCCTTTTTCTCTACTTGTAAAACTGGGAAAAGATATGCAGGGAGAGACCCATCTTGATTACATCACCAGCGAGTACGGTATTGAGGAAGATGATGTGTTGTATTCCTCCGCCCCCTCTTCAATATCAATGGAAGGAACGCTTCTGGTAAAGAATACAGCCCCTTCATTTATAAAGAAAGAAGAGGTCATGGACTTTATTGAAAAAAACCACATAGACAAAGTCATAATCTCATCCCTCCTTCTTTCCTTCGACCCTGTGAAGAAGGAAATTACAGAGGCCTTGGAAAAAGAGAAGGATAGAATCAAAGTAGTGGTGGTTGATGCAGAAGACATAACCCATACAATGATGATCGAGGACCTATATGAGAGTATAAAGCGTATTTCCAAGGCAATTCCTGATACTTACATTTCCGGAGATATTCTGACTGAAGTGGGAGTAAAGAGGGTAAGCTCAGAAATGATAAAGGACCTCTTCATTTAGTTAATAAGTGATGCAAACTAATATGTATATTATTGATAAATAAAGAGATATGCATATTATTTACTATCTTGATTTTATTGCTTTGAAGGCTAAATAAGAATCCCTTACAAAAGAGTCGACGCTCTCAAATCCTGACGAATCCGAGAAAAAGCCGTCTATGACAAAGCCCTTTGAAAGGAGATTTGAAATAATGGAGGAAAGAGTGTGGGAGAATTCTACGGTATCTCCTTTCCTTATTCTCTTCTCCAGCTCTTTTCTTGATAGGGATGTGGTGTCGGAGAAGGGAAGAGTGTATTTCACTTTAAGCTTTTTCTCCATGATCTTATCGTTGAAAATATAGAGAATGGGATTGGATATACCGAAAATAAGGGAGCCTCCCTTTCTCAATACTCTGTAGAATTGGCTGTAAACTCCATCAAGGTCCTCTATGAAATTCAGAGAGCAAGGGTTGATGATGTGGTCGAAGGACTCATCTTCAAAGGGCAGTGACAAAACGCTGCCATGAACAATCTCAGCATCCAAGGAGTATTTATCCAGGGCGATTCTATCCTGCTCCAACTGTTTTTTCGATATGTCTATTACTGTGACAAGGGCTCCATATGCAGATAAAAGCGGTGTCTGCTGCCCTCCGCCTCCACAGGCGTTAAGGACTTTCTTCCCCTTCAAAGGCTCTATCCAAGACAGGGGTACATTGGAGGATGGGGTGACCCATATGCCTGGATTCCCTTTTCTAGCTTCATCTATACTCTCTTGGCTTACAATGCGAGTCCACCAATTGTTGTTTTCAACTTCGCCGTCCCAAGCCTCTCCATTGATATTTGCTATATCCATGACTCTATTCTAGCACATTAGGAAATAGAGTACAGCAGAGCTCAATTGAACAAATCCAAGTGCCATTGTATCCTTCTCTCATGAAGCGTTTTTCATTCTCTGAGATATTGACCATTATTATTGTTACATCAGCCTCCGTAGCTGTTCTTTTGGGCCTTGGCCTTTGGACAGGATACCTGAAGGCGGAAAAGAAAAAAGAGAGCCTGAGGGATGCAATGCAGGAAGTTGTGGAGAAGGATGGAGTGGAGACTTTGTTCGAAATGGCAGGTATCCCTGTAGACCAAGTATATTACGGGGAGGAACTGATACCTCTCTTTCAAAGCAAGGACGGAGCCTGGGTATATACATCGGAAGAACTACGTAACATGGCGGTATATAAAAAGTGTAAGGATAGTGTAGTCCAGATACTTGCTGAAAGCTCCCTTTCGGATTCCGGGCAAGGTAGTGGTGTAATACTCAGCAGTGATGGATATATTGTGACAAATAAACATGTAGTGGGGTCAGGAACAGATTTCTCCATTGTCTTTTCCGATGAATCGTCAGCAAGAGCCACACTGGTTGGATATGATTCCTTGTCGGATATCGCAATATTAAAAACGGAGAAAGAGGGCCTTGTACCCATGGAGCTGGGGTCAAGTGAGGATTTGACGGTGGGTCAGACCCTTCTGGCCATCGGTAACCCCTATGGATACACCTGGTCCCTCACCTCGGGTATGGTATCCGGGGTGGAGAGAATGGTAAGTACATCCACATCTGCCTCCGTCATTCCCAATATGATACAGACGGATGCCTTGATAAATCCCGGTAACTCAGGGGGCCCTTTGTTGGACACCCAAGGAAGAATGGTAGGCTTGGTCTCTTCCATTTACTCCACATCCGGTTCTGCCCAGGGCATTTCCTTTGCCCTTCCTGTAGAGAGTGTAAGGGATATAGCTGAAAAGATAATAAAGGAAGGAAAGGTATCAAGAGGCTGGTTCGACTTCTTGTCAGTGGAGCTCAACAGCCAGATAGTATCCTACTGCAACCTTTCCGTAGAAAAGGGAATTCTTGTAAGCCAAGTTGTTCCTATGGGTATGGCAGACAAGGGTGGAATAAAGGGTGGAAGCGAAAAAGCCCAATATGGTTCTTCTGTAATCTACTTGGGAGGTGACGTAGTAGTTGCAATAAACGGCAGGAAAGTTGAAGACTATACAGACTATTTTGCTCTTCTCTTCACTTCTTCTCCTGGTGATAAAGTCGATGTGACGGTAGTAAGAAACGGAGAAACTGTGGAACTTAAGGGAGTAGAGCTTGTCCAGCAGACAGAGGAGAACACCAGATGGATTCTGAGATAAGATATCCTGACTATGTTTCAGGAGTGGAGAAACCTTTCGTCGTCCATGCACCTTTCAACCTTTCAGGAGATCAGGGTGAGGCTGTGGATGCCTTATATAAGGGATATTTGGAGGGGGACAGGGCACAGACACTGAAAGGAGTGACTGGAAGTGGTAAGACCTTCACCATGGCCAAGCTTATTGAGAAGATCCAGAAGCCTACACTGATTCTGAGCCACAACAAAACCCTTTCTGCCCAGCTATATCGAGAGTTCAAGACATTCTTTCCTGAAAACGCCGTCACATACTTTGTGTCTACATACGACTTTTATCAACCTGAGGCCTATGTTCCTGGAAAGGATTTGTACATCGAGAAGGAAGTCGACATCAACGATGAGATAGATAGGCTGAGGCTCCATGCATCTTTTTCATTGATGGAGAGAAGGGATGTAATCGTAGTTGCGACTGTCTCCTGTATCTATGGACTGGGAAACCCGGTATCCCTCAGGGATATGCTATGGACCTTCAGAGTCGGTGACGATTTCGATAGGTCACAGGTTTTCGCCCAGCTTTTGAGAATGCTCTATGAAAGGAATGATGCAATTCTTGAGAGAGGAACCTTCAGGCCTAAAGGTGATGTAATAGAAATCTATCCGGCATACCTGGAGACTGCCTTCAGGATCACTTTGGATTGGGATACTATTACAGACATCGTATGGTTCGATGCCCTTACAGGAGAAAAGAGGGAACATGTAGACTCTGTGACACTCTATCCTGCAAAGCAGTTCGTTATGCCACAGGCCCAGATAGACAGGGCTATAAAGGCCATAGACGACGAAAAGGAAGAGAGATACGAATACTTCATCTCCAATGGCCAATATGTGGAGGCTGAAAGAATAAAGAGTAGGGTGGAGTATGATCTTGAGATGCTTCAGGAAGTGGGATACTGCTCAGGCATTGAGAATTACTCCAGACCTCTCACAGGAAGGAAGCCTGGGGAGAGACCTGCCGTCCTCTTGGATTATTTCCCGGATGATTTTGTTACATTCATTGACGAAAGCCATGTTACTCTT
>JALFRH010000076.1 GCA_022785155.1 Spirochaetales bacterium | reverse complement strand
GTCTCAAGAGGAAGACCATATACATCTCCGTCATAAACCACAGCATCGATCATGCCGTCGGCATAACTGGAAATAAGATCCTTTGCATTATCAAAACCGAGAGTCTTGTAATCTGCTGGAGCGACTCTTCCTGCTTCGATGTACTGGTACTCGTTTTCAATAGGCAGGTTGAAGAATGTAGGTCCCTGTCCTGCAGCGAAAGCTGTCTGAATCAGTTCCCTTAGTTTTTCTGCACTCTGACGTGTGACGTTGATGGTTACGTTTGGATGCTGAGCTGTATATTCAGCAATATACTTCTCTTCCAAAGCCTGTCTTGCTGCGTCTTCATGTGTCCAGAATTCAATTGTAATAGGCTTGCTGTCATCAACAGCTGTCTCGGCTCCACCCTGTGCAAAGAGTGGAAGCACCATAAGTGCCAAAGCACAAAGTGCCACCAAAAGTTTTTTCATGTTAGTTCCTCCCTTTTGAACTAAAACTATTGTCACCCATTATTTCATAAAATCAACTGAAAAAATATCGGAAATTTAATACTTAATGCGTTTTTTGTCCATTTTGAGAGGTTTTTTGAGTAGAAACTCAATATTTTCAACATTTTCTTTACTAAATATTTTTCTTTAATAAGCAAGAATTATTAATGCAGAAGCTATATTTATCCTAGATGATACTTTTTGTCTTCTTCCCAGAGTCTTTTCCTCCCTTGTTTAAAGAAGAAAAAAAAATAGGGAATATCAATTATCAATGATCCCCAGTTCCACGAATATGGGATAGATATATGAAGCACCGAATACGCCCAAGGCTTTGGGACCCGGCACCACTCCTCCCAATTTCTCCAATTCAAGGAGAGCCTTATAAAATCCATGCGGGAAGACTCCCGTCTTTAGGTGGGAGATGAAAGCATGGCTATACATTCTTCTGGTTTTCGATGTATTTCATGATGGCCTCTTGCGATACTACTCCCGCACTCCCTATATAATAAGAGCGCGTCCACAATGTGGGCAAACGGCTCCTCAGCCAATCATGGCGCTCTCGAAGCACATGAGACGTATACCCCTTCATTTGGTTGACGATCAGTTGTGGGGTGATGGAAGGGGATGCCAAGACGGACAGGTGAACGTGATCCGGCATGATCTCCATTGACTCTATCTTGACGTTCAGCTCCTTCGCTTTTTGCTCGAAGAGTTCCCGCAACTCGGATTCCAGTGTCTCCAGCACGGGTCTCCTGTACTTTGATAATGCAGGTCGTAGACCGCATGTGCTGCTGAATGACGGGTCAAATTTTTCTCACTAACCATATCTGCATTATACAGAATGTGATATAATAAGAGTATGCTCAAGTCCTTTTCTTACAGACTCTATCCGACAGCCGAACAGCAAAGCCTGCTGACAAGGACTTTCGGTTCTGTGCGATTCGTCTACAACAGGCTTCTGGAGTACAGGAACAAAGCATACGAGAGAAGGAAGGAAAGCCGGAACTACTACGACTGCAATGCCTTTTTAAGGAAACTCAAGGACATTTACCCTTGGCTGAGGGATGTCAACTCCCAATCATTACAGATGGCGAACAGAAACCTGGATACTGCGTTCAGAAACTTTTTCAGGAATCCTGGAAAGACAGGCTATCCGACCTTCAAGAAACGCTCTGCAAGGCAATCGTTCCAGTGTCCACAAAACGTCAAGGTCGACTATAAAGCCGCTGCCGTCTATCTTCCAAGGATTGGATGGATTGACTGTGTATTCCACAGAAGGTTCAAGGGGGATGTAAAGACGGTTACGGTAGTTTTGGAACCTTCCGGCAAATACTATGTCAGAATCCTCGTGGAGAACGGGATCTGCAAAACAGGGACGGACAGAAGACAGCCTGCAGCGCTTGATGACGTTCTTGGCATAGACATGGGCGTGAAGACCCTGGCTGTATGTTCGGACGGGACCGAGTATCAGAACAACAGGCATCTTGCAGACAGCGAGAGAAAACTCAAAGTCCTTCAAAGGAGAGTCGCAAGGAAGGAGAAAGGTTCTTCAAACAGGAGGAAGGCGATAAAGAAACTCGCTAGATGCCATGAAAAGATAAGAAACCAAAGGGACGACACCATTGAGAAGACGACAGCGGATATTGTCAACAATAACCACGTTGCAGTATGCGTAGAAGACCTCA